>CAVIFH010000001.1:0-26496 GCA_963641615.1 bacterium
CGGTGTATGTCTGCGACGCGAAATTGAAGCTTTCCTCGAAAGAATAGATAAATACGTCGATCAGCGGGTAAATCATGAATACTGCCAGGAAGGCAAAAGCCGGAAGCAGATACAGCCATGCTTTTTTATTCTGCTGTTCCATGAGAACCTCCTTATGCCTGAAATGGGATACGAAGCTCTGTGTCCGGATCAAAAAGCAGAACCTTCCCGGGCTTTAAGCAAAAGCGAATTTCCTCCGCACTGCGGCAAATCGGCGCATCAGACGCAATGATGGAGCGGATTTCTGCTCCCTGAAACGCCGGGTGGCTGCTGACGACACTGACATCCCGTCCCATGACCTCAACATTGTGCAGCCTGCAGCGCAGTTTGCCCTGCTCATCCGGGACAAATCCCTCCGGGCGGATGCCGACGATCACCTTGCGATCCGCAGCGCCCTGAAGCGCCATTACATCATCCGTACCGAGGAAGAGATGTCCATCCTTTATCTGCCCGTCAAAGATGTTGATCGGCGGGGTACCCAAGAATTTGGCAACGAACAGATTTACCGGGTCATCATATACCTCCTGGGGCTTTCCAATCTGGTTGATGACGCCCTCTTTCATAACGACGATGCAGTCGGAAATGCTCATTGCCTCCTCCTGATCGTGGGTGACAAATATGGTGGTAATACCGGTCTGTTTTTGAATGCGGCGAATTTCCTCACGGGTTTGCAGGCGAAGGCGGGCGTCCAGATTGCTGAGGGGCTCATCCAGCAGCAGAACCTTCGGCATTTTCACGAGCGCCCGGGCAATTGCCACACGCTGCTGCTGGCCGCCGGACATTTCGCCGGGCTTGCGGTCCAGAAGATTTTCAATCTGCACCAGACTGGCGGCTTTCAGAGCGCGGCTGTGCATTTCGGCTTTTGTAAGCTTTTCTTTCCCTTTCAGGTTCTGCAGAGGGAAAAGAATGTTTTGCAGCACAGTCAAGTGAGGGTACAGGGCGTAATTCTGGAATACCAGCCCGACGCCGCGCTGCTCGGCCGGAAGATCTGTCACATCCTGTTCCCCAAAGAAAATTTTGCCGCGGCTTGGCTTTTGAAGGCCGGAGATCATGTAAAGTGTGGTGCTTTTTCCGCAGCCGGAGGGACCAAGAAGTCCAATCAGTTTTCCATCCGGAATTTCATATGAAAAATCACTTACTGCCACTGTGTCTTTGCCGCCTTTTTTGCGGGCCGGGAAAATCTTGGTTAAGTTTTGCAAAACAACTTTCATACATCTTTTCTCCCTGCTTCGGGCGCTATGTCCGTATTTCTGGGCATAACCGCTGCGGTGCTGCCTTATGGCAATTATACTCATCGCACAGCGCAGGCGCAACCACAAATTTATGTGGGCGGGAATAATTGACCGTTGCGTATGAATATGGTAAAATGAAAGGAGATTCGGAGGTGGCTGTGCTGTGGGCAGACGCATAGGGTGCATATGCAGATTGAGCTGTATTCTGCTTGCGGCTGCCGTGCTCTTTTCAGGAATGCTTTCTCAGAGTGCCTGCTATGCAGATGTACAGGGCGCATTAGTCGGGAGTACGGTAGCAGAGCAGGGAAATGACGACGAAGAAACGATTGTTGACATTCACGGGCACGAATTTGCAAGCAGCTGCCTAGAACTGGACCTGTCCGGCATCTCACTGACAAGGGAAGAGGTGGAGTCTCTGCTGCCGGAATTCCCGAATGTTCAGCGGGTAATTATGTGCGGCTGCGGTCTGAGCGACGAAACAATGGACGAGCTGAACCGCACATACGAAGGCATTCGCTTCATCTGGTCAGTGCGCATCAAGAATGTAGATATACGCACAGATACAAAGTGGTTCTATCCCTTCAAGTACAACAGAAACATGATTGTTGCGGAGGAGGACCTGTATCCTCTGCGCTACTGCGTTGATATCGAAGCCATCGACATCGGCCACATGACGCAGGTGAAGACCATTGAGTGGGCAAGATATATGCCAAACCTCAAATATCTGGTGATTGCGGAGTGCGGCGTTTCTGATCTGTCGCCCCTTGAAGGGCTGGAGAACCTGGTCTTTCTGGAAATGTTTACCACCAAGGTTACCGACTATTCCCCACTTCTGAAGTGCCCGGCTCTGGAGGACCTGAATCTGGGAAACACCTATGGAGACCCTGCACCGATTGCGCAGATGACATGGCTGAAGCACCTGTGGTGGAGCGGCATTCAGGGAACTTATGGGCTGCCCTGCTCGGATGCGCCGTACACATTGCCGGAGGCACTCCCCAATACGGTTATGAAATTCTACCTGATGACGCCGAATGTGGAAAACGGCTGGCGCCAGCTCGATAATTATTATGCCATGCGGGATTTGATGGATGTGTTTTACCTGACTTAAAGGAGGTTTTTCATATGAAAAAGATACTGGACGGGATAAAGGAAAAGCTGCAGCAGGATAAGCGCTTTCTGCTTCCCGGGGCAGCTGCTGCACTGCTGCTTGTGATTATTCTTGTATGGGCGTTGGCAGCCAAGGTGATGATTCCGAGAAATCGCTACAATGCAGCCGAGAACCTTTACGCAGCAGGAAAATATCAGCAGGCGGCAGAGGCGTTTACCGCATTGGGAGATTATCGGGATGCGGCGGATCGTGCCAATGCAAGCAGCTATGCCTATGCCTGCGATCTGCTGGAGAAGGGATTGTATACGGAAGCAACGGCACAGTTTAAGACCCTTGGGGACTATGAGGATGCGCAGGAAAAGATAGCCGAGGTGCGTTACGCGGCAGCGGATGAGCTGCTGCAGGAAGGCAAGTATGATGAGGCGGCCTCCGCTTTTTACGCGCTTGGGGGGTACGCCGATTCTGCCAACAGAATTCTGGCTGCGCGGTACGACAAGGCCTGCTCCCTTTTTGCGCTGGGAAAATATGATGAGGCAGAGGAAACCTTTGAAGCTCTCGGAGATTATTCCGATGCGGCGGACCGGGTAAAGGAAGTGCGCTATCAGAAGGCTGATACACAGCTTCGCGCCGGAAAATACAGCGAAGCACGGGATGCATTCGCCGCCTTGGGCAGTTATTCCGACGCAGCCCAGCGTGCGGCGGATGTAGACCTGCAGATAGCCTATGATGAGGCCGGCCAGCAGGTGAAGACGGGAAATTACGAAGAGGCAATTGCCGCATATGAAAAGCTCGGCAGCTATAAAGACAGCGCAGAGCTGGCTCAAAGTGCCCGCTATGCCTGGGCAGAGGCAGAATTTGAGGCGGGAAATTACGAAAAGGCAGAGGAACTTTTTTCCGCTCTCGGTGACTATTCTGATGCCTCCGCGCAGCTGCAGAATGTGATTGGTGCAAGCAATGAGGAAAGATATGCTGCAGCGGAGGAGCTTTTGACCAATGGGGAATATGAGCAGGCAATCGCTGCGTTTGAAGCACTGGGCGAATACTCCGATTCTGTGGAGCGCGCGCAGGCGGCAACGTACGCATGGGCTCTTGAGCGGTATCAGGCGGAGGACTACGAAAAAGCGGAAGAGCTTTTCTCCAGCCTTGGAAATTACAGTGATGCGGCGCAGCAGCTGTCGCAGGTGCGCAATACGCAGCTGTTCCGCACCGCAGCGCGGGATACCACATCCCTTCGCAAGTCCCTTGCTGCGGGCAATACGTTTACTGCGGCTGTGTCGGAAAATGGTACGGTTTTGCTTGCCGGTACGGAGATTGACAAAATCGGTGTTTCCGATGCCCTGAACTGGCGGGATATTTTTGCACTGGATGCCGGCGACTCACACCTGGTCGGCTTGACTGCGGACGGAACCGTCGTTGCGGCCGGAAGCAACAAGTACGGCCAATGCGAGGTATCCGAATGGACGGACATCATCAGTGTGGCTGCGGGAGCGTACCATACGGTGGGGCTGAAGTCAGACGGGACTGTTGTAGCAGTGGGGTATAATAAGGATGGCGAATGCGACGTGTCCAACTGGACCAACATCGTTGCGATTGCCGCCGGATATTATCATACACTGGGACTTCGCGCGGATGGTACGGTGGTTGCAACGGGCGACAATGGGGAGGGCCAGTGTGATGTGAGCGACTGGGGCAATATCAGTGCCATTGCCGCAGGACTTGACCATACGGTCGGACTGCGCAGCAACGGAACCGTCGTTGCCACAGGGTCTAACGGAAACGGAAAATGCGACGTCAGCGAATGGAAGGATATCACAGCGGTGGCCTGCGGCTTTGACCATACGGTTGGCCTGAAAGCAGACGGCACAGCCGTTGCGGTCGGCTATAATTACTACCGCGCATGCGAGGTAACGGAATGGACCGACATCGTTGAAATTGACTGCGGTTACGACCACACGGTTGGCCTGCGGTCTGACGGAACGGCCGTTGCAGTCGGAAATACCAACAAGGGACGCTGCAATGTAGAAGAATGGAGCAAAATCCGAATCGGCGGGGCATCGGAATTTGCCGCGGCGGAAGAACCGACAGAGGAAGCGGAGCCGACGGATGAGACAAATCCGGATACCCCTTCCGACGCGGAAACTGCACCGGAAGAGTCAGATGCACAGGAACAATCCCCTGCAGCCCCTTCCGAGGAAGCATAGAGGTCAAGATGAATTTCTTGAGCCAATATCAGGGTCAACACGGGATCCCAAATGAGGCTTGAATAAACAGAGAATGCGGCACACTGCTTTCAAAGCTCGCAGTGTGCCGCATCTTTAAAGAGAGAGGTTATTTTTTCACGTTAGCCGACAATGACCTCAACGCTGTCCATATCCCAGTTGAGGGTAATGGTTTCTTCGTCATCATTCATGTACCAGGTCCCGGATACTTTAGAGGCACTGACCGGCCCGGATGTGTCATTGTAAGCTGCACAGGTTCCGTCGGAATACAGCTCCAGCCATCCGGACTCGCCAAAGCCGACTGCGAAGGAGAACTCTGCAGAGTATACAGACTTATCTGTTGTACCTCTGGTCGAATCAGCAGGCTCGGTGACAAAATCCGTTCCGTTGTAGGCGCCCAGCGAGCTTGTGGCGGTCGGGTTATAATTCTTGGTGCCAACCGGCCAGCTGTAGCCGTGTCCGAGACCTTTGTTGGTGTAGGAATAGGCAGAGGATACTAGGTTGTCATTGGCAATTTCCACATCGGTCGCAACTGTAACCACGGCGGTGTCCGCAGCAGTCAGATATTCATTGCTGCTGTGCGCCTGAGCGGTGATGGAGTAGCTTCCCACTGTCAGACCTGTGGCCTGAACGGAGTTATTGCTTGCGTCCGGTGCTTCCATTGTCAGACTTTGGGATGCGCCGTCTGCCCCTGTAATCACAATATCGACTGTATCCGGCAGGCAGGTCTCGCTGTAGGATGTGGTGTTGGCAAGCTGCAGAGTCAGCGTGTTGTCGTAGCAGTTCCAGAAGTACTCCACCTGCGGCTCCAGCAGTTCGCCGGTTACCGTCAGGGTTGCTGTCGTGGCGGCGCTTCTGCTGTGGGTATCATCACCGATTTCCGGATAAGCAAAGCACTTTACCAGGTACTTTCCGTAATTGATGGTAAACATCTCATAGAGATTTCCGCTGTAGGTTCCGCTGCCGTCTTCGTCAATTCGGTTGCTGCTGTACAGATAGGTATCGGAGTCGTCGGTTGCGCTGCTGTCGCACACGGTAACGACATAGTAGGTTGCGTCGCTCGTGCCCGTGAAGCTGTAGTTCCCGTCATCCGTTACAGTGAAGTCGGAGACAGAAGTCAGCTTTTCAGCGTTTCCTTCCGTGGATTCTGTTTTCTTCGAAGTGTCGTTCGCGGCTGTCCATACATCTACGACCTCGCCCATCTCGGAGAAAAATACCTTTGTGTTCTCTCCCAGTGTTGTGCCGCAGGCAGTCAGGGTCAGGCACAGAAGCAGGGATAAAATAATGGTGAGTTTCTTTTTCATTTTGATACTTCCTCCTTCCCTGTGAAGCAGGAGATAATGTAGGAAACAATGGACAGGATGAACAGGACCAGAATCGCGACCACGGGCTTTAATGTGCCTCTGGAGCCGTACATCTCAATATTGTTGAGCCTGTCTGCCCAGACGTAATAGCTGTTCAGAAAGAATACACCCATTGCAATGCCATCCATCAGAATGCCGAGCAGATTCAGCATTTTAGACCAGCTTTCGTGAAAGAATGCGTACAGAGCCCCACAGACTGCTCCCAGAATTGAGAAAATCACTACACCGGTATCAAAATAATCATACACCGCGCCATAAATACAGAAGGCAATCATTGTTACAATCGCGATTGCTGCGCCAATGAGTCCCATTTTACGGTCAAGCTCTTTGACTTGTGCCATTATGCTTTCTCCTCTCCGTTTTTCTTCTTCGATGTCTTATATGTCAGTACAACCGATGCTGCCGCCGTTCCCAGGAACGCGAGAATGAAAACAATGTCGGCCACGAACAGAACTGTTTTCCATGCAGGTACAATGGAAACAACCATACTGTTGCTGCTCAGCCCGTTTACTGCTACGGAGTGAACAATGGTATACAGGTTCCTCTTTGCGGCAAGACGCAGAAGCTTCAGCGCGGTTCCGTCTCCGGCCTTTACTGCCGCCGCGGCTGCCTGACCGGTATAGTTGTTGGCATCGAAGCACAGGTAGTCAACACCGGAAGTCAGGGTTTCCAGATAGTGGGTCTTGTAGCCTGCCACTGCAAATCCGTCGGTGGTAACATGTCCTTTGAAGCCCCATTCATTCCGGAGCAGCTGGGTCGTCGTCTGATAGGATGCACCGGCGTAGTACAGACCAACTCTGTTCAGGGCCGTCATAACGCCCATGCCGCCGCCGTTGGCGCAGGCACCCTCAAACACGCGGAAATAGATTTCACGCAGAGACTGCTCATTTGCGAAGGTTACGTAGCTCTCACGCAGGGTTTCCTGATCGTTCAGAGCAAAATGCTTGATGCAGAAGATTACGCCTGCGTCCGCACAGCCATTGGATTCGTTGGTGGAGCAAATATAGCCCAGGTTGCCGTCCTCAGAATAGTAGTTGCTGGATTTTCCACAGTATGCGGTCCTGTCCAGGTTGCCGCAGCCGTACCAGAGCTCATTAACGCCGCAGAAGGAGGCTTCCAGTCCTCTGTAATAGCCGCGGGTATATGCCAGGTCGGTGTTCCAGGATCTTGCGGTGACCGGCTCAGAGGGCCAGGTCAGCGTCTTTTCACCGGTAGACAGCAGGGCGTTTCCGTTGATGCCGTCGTCTGCTCTCTTGAAGGATACCACGCCCAGACGGTCAATTGCGTCGGAACCTGTGGAGTCCTTCATCAGCAGGCCTAATTCATCCACGGTGAACTCATCCAGGAATTTGTCCCAGGCTTCATCATCCTCATACTCGGTATAGAGCATGTCAATCAGCTGAATGCCGTTATCCACGCCCTGCTGATAATCATCCACGGACGGAATTTCATCCTGTGCGGGGATGTATTGATCTTCGTACCATGTATTGTTCAGCCCATCAATGACTTCATCGGTGGCTTCCAAAATTACCTGCTTGACGGGGTAAGTTCCTTCCCAATCCTGCCGGGTCAGGTAGGTAAAGTCATAACCGAAGCTGTTCAGATCAACATGATCGAACTGATTGGTAACTTCCTCACCGGTGTAAATGGAATTCTTATAGGTCTGCGTATCCAGACTGTCCTGCTCCCATGTGTAGGTGAGAGATGCATCGCCGTCTGCGTTCATGCCGTCCGCGACAGTGTAGCCCTTGGCGGCAAGAATGTTGTTCAGCGCATCGTGTGCGCCGTTTCCAATTGCGAAATAGTAGGTGCCTTCGCTGAGGATGTATCCCTTTGCATTGTTCGCGTCATAGCTTGCAAGGAAATATCTGGGCACAGAAACCGTAATTGTCTCACTTGTGCCTGCATCCAGCATCTGCGTTTTCCCGTAGCCTACCAGATTGACAGAAGCTTTTTCTACGAGATTTGTTTTCTCGTACTCGCCATACGGGGTCTGTGCATAAACCTCAACGACATCCTTGCCGGCTGTGCTGCCGGTGTTGGTTACGGTAACGGTTACGTCATAGCTGTCATTCTTCGCATTAAATTCTACGGAGTCAATTTTCTGCGTGAATGCAGTGTAAGACAGGCCATATCCGAAGGGATAAACCACCTCATTGCTGTAGTCCCAGCTGTTCCCGTCCGTAGAGCCTGCAGTTCCGGTCGCATTGCCAGTTCCCATTACGCTGTCTTCGTATCTTGTCTCATAGTATTTGTAACCGACATAGATGCCTTCTGCGTAAATCAGATAGGAATCAATGAACAGACCATTGTTGTCGTTGTCTGTGCAGTTTGCGTTTACGTAGTCTGTATTGCTCCAGCTTGGAATGTTCTCAGCTGCGTAGGTAGTTGCCGGAGCGGACATGTTGCTGTAGGCGTAGGTGTCGGTCAGCTTGCCGGAGGGGTTTGCTTCGCCGCACAGGATATTTGCAACGCCGATATATCCTGTGGTACCCACATTGCCGGTAATCAGGCAGGCATCCGCGTCATACTCATCCAGGAATCCCATCTCCATCTGGTTGTCACCGCTGATCACAACCACAATGCTCTTGAAGGTCCCTGCCGCCTTTTCTTCTTTCAGGTAGGCAAACAGATCCTCTTCGTCATCGGTCAGGGACAGCGCATCCAGCGCCTGATCGCTGCCTTCACCTGCAGACCGGTTCAGGAACACCATTGCAACATCGTTGCAGGAGCTGGCCCAGGTATTTTCGTATTTTTTGATATCACTGATACTCTGGCTTGCGGAAGCACCGCCTCCGCCGCCGGGCATGCCGAATCCGCCCATACCGCCGCCGGAACTGTAGACATTGTCAACCAACGTCGTGTTGACATTCTCCGAACCAAATGCATCCTGCAGCGCGCTCACTACAGAAGCACCATTGATGGAAGAGATGCCGGAAGTGAAGGAATTGCTGGAAGCGCTTCCAAACAGGGTTATCCCGGTGTTTGCCGCAAGGGGAAGCACTGCGTTGTCATTCTTAACCATGACAATGCCTTCTTCTACCTGCTCAATGATTTTTTCCGCTACATCCAGCTCAAGGGTCAATGCCGCGTCTGCATTGTTGTAGTCTGTCCCATACTCACTGGAGTAATAGGCAGTGTCTACTTCCTCTGCATCGGAAACAGTCACTACCTTGGAGTTGCTTACATTCAGGAAACTGTTGATATTGCCGTCGTACTGGAATGTGAGCGTGGTTGCAGTTGTTGACAAGACCGTCAGAAAAGCCATGATGCCGGCCAAGCCTTTACAAACCGCTGCTTTTTTCATAATCGATTTTTCCTCCTCGTTTTTTCTTGGGCAGCACTGCACAAACCGACTTTGGCGTCCGCTGGACTTTTTTACCCCAGCTCTGCGGTTCAGAAAAAAGCAAAATACATGCAGGATTTCTTCACTTCTGAACTTTGTTCCGGGACAGAACTTTCAACAGATGCTCATTTCGCTTTGTGCGGCACTGCCTTTATTGCGCTGCTGAATATGGAATAACACATTTTTGAGGCTTTTTGTGCGCTGGTGCATAAATTGCAAAGTTATTTTCATAAATCGTCGGACTGTTTATACAGAATACCCAACAAAACCTCAATAAATTTGTGAACGTTGCTTGAATTATGGGGCTGAACGTCCTCACCATAGAATTTCTCACTGGCCGGATCTGCGGCGCTGGGCAGCAGGCGACAGATTCCGGATTTTTTACACGCAAAAGAGCTTTACTTTTCAAAAAAAATATGTTATATTAGCCAAGCTGGCTACGGTCAGGAATACCTGCAGCTCAGTTTCGGGATTCACCTACCCATAACTTAGCTGACGGGAAATATCATACAAAGGTGGATTTTTCAATGATTCAGAAAGAAAAGAAGACCCAGGTCATCCTGGAGAATGCAACGCATGAGGGCGATACCGGCTCTCCCGAGGTTCAGATTGCAATTCTGACCGCTCGCATTAATGAGCTGACCGATCATCTGCGCGTACACAAGCATGACAACCACTCCCGCCGCGGTCTGCTGATGATGGTTGGTAAGCGCCGCTCCATGCTGGATTATCTGGCAAAGAAGGACATCAACCGCTACCGCGCCCTGATTGCCAAGCTGGGCATTCGTAAGTAAGTTCACTGAAAGGCGATGGGGCAACCTGTCGCCTTTTATCACGTCGGGAGATGTTTTAGCAATTGAAAGTGCCCCCAGCTATGGAGACAGTTTCAATGGCTAAACCTCCCGAAAAACAAAAAATTTTATGGAGGCAACGTAAATGGTAACACACAAGCAATTCCCCAATCACAAGGTTTACGAAATGGAAATCGGCGGCCGTACCTTTACCGTGGAAACGGGCAAGGTTGCGGAGCTTGCCAATGCGGAGTGCATCTGCCGCTATGGTGACACCGTTGTATTGACCACCTGCACCGCAAACCCCATTCCCAAAGCAGGTATTGATTATTTCCCCCTGACCATCGAATTCGAGGAGCGGATGTACAGTGTCGGACGCATCCCCGGCTCCTTTAACCGCCGCGAGGGAAAGCCCAGCGAGAGAGGCATACTGAACAGCCGGATTATTGACCGCCCGATGCGCCCCCTGTTTGACGAAGAGCTGCGCAACGACACCGTCGTTACCTGCACGGTGCTGGCGAATGACTATGATAACCCTGTGGAGATTGTCGCATCTCTGGGCGCTTCTATTGCAATCGCCTCTTCGGATGTTCCTTGGAACGGACCTGTTGCCACCACCAATGTGTGCTATCTGGATGGAAAGTATATTATCAATCCATCCAGCGATGAGCGTGAAGCTTCCAGCTGCTTCGTGTGCATTTCTTCCACCTTTGAGAAGGTTGTCATGATCGAGACCGAGGCAAACGAGGCTCCGGAGGCGATTGTGCTGGAGGCTATTCGGATTGCCCACGAAACCAATATGGAGATCGTAAAGTTTATCAACGGCATTGTGGCAGAAATCGGCAAGCCCAAGTTTACCTTTGAAAAGGCTGCCGTAAATCATGAGCTGCTGGATGACCTGATGAATTACGGCCTGAATCAGATTGAATACGCACTGGATACCCCCGACAAGAATGTCCGCGAGGAGCGCCTGACGGCTGCTCGGCTGGACTTTGCCGAGAAGTTTGCCGGAAAGTACGAGGACTTTGATACCCATATCGAGGTCTGCCTGTATAAGATGCAGAAGAAGGTCGTCAAGAAGTGGCTACTGCAGGGCAAACGTGTAGACGGCCGTGGGATGGATGAGATTCGCCCCTTGGCTGCCGAGGTTGGTGTGCTGCCCCGTGTACACGGCAGCGGACTGTTCACCCGCGGACAGACGCAGGTCCTTTCCGTCTGCACGCTGAATCCCCTCTCCGCTGCGCAGAAGCTGGATACCATTTACCAGGAGGATACCAAGCGTTACATTCACCACTATAATTTCCCCGCCTATTCCACCGGCGAGGCACGTGCCGCCCGGTCCACCAGCCGCCGCGAGATCGGCCATGGTGCACTGGCTGAAAAAGCACTCCTGCCTGTCATTCCCAGCGTGGAGGAATTCCCCTATGCCATCCGCGTGGTTTCCGAGGTTCTCAGCTCCAATGGTTCTACCTCTCAGGGCTCAATCTGCGGCTCTACACTGGCTTTGATGGATGCGGGCGTACCCATTAAGCGCCCCGTAGCGGGTATTTCCTGCGGCCTGATTTCCGATCAGGAGACCGGCGAGTGGAGAACATTTACCGATATTCAGGGCGTGGAAGATTTCCACGGCGAGATGGACTTCAAGGTTGCCGGCACCACCGAGGGTATTACCGCGATTCAGATGGACTTGAAGAACAAGGGCCTTACGATGGAAATTATCGCGGATGCGCTGGAGCGCTGCCGCAAGGCGCGCCTGGAAATCCTAAGCGAGATCATGCTTCCCTGCATCGCACAGCCCAGACCGGAGGTTTCCGAGTTCGCGCCCAAGATGCTCAGCATGAAGATCTCCGTCGATAAGATCCGCGAGGTTATCGGCAGCGGCGGAAAGACAATTCAGAAGATCTGCGCAGACACCGGCGCAAAGGTGGATATTGACGAGGATGGTTCCGTGTTTATTTCCGCTGTTGATTCCGCTGCAGCTTATGCTGCAAAGAAGATGGTGGATGACATCTGCTTTGAGCCGGAGGTCGGCAAGATCTACTGCGGCAAGGTGGTCCGCATTCTGCCGATTGGCGCCTTCGTTGAGATCGCTCCGGGCCACGACGGCATGGTGCACATCTCCAAGCTGGAAAATCGCCGGGTAGAGAAGGTCGAGGATGTCCTGAACCTGGGCGATACCACTTATGTCAAGTTTATGGGTTATGATGAAAAGGGCCGCGCCAACTTCAGCCGCAAGGATGCACTGAAGGAAATGGAGCGCAAGTAAGCATAAACCTTACAATATGAAAAGAGCCTGCCGCAAGAAATTCCTGCGGCAGGCTTTTGACACGGAGGCACGCCTTATTTTGCGCGCTCAGGGCTTGGCTCTGCGTTTAAGGTGTCTATCACGATGTCCTTATATGGATTTACCACGATTGTTTTATAGCTGTGGTATATTACCATTCCCGGCTTCCCGCTGGGAATTTTCTTTACCTGCTTCACGGATGTAATATCTACGGGGATATTCTGCCCTCCGCCGGTTTCCGCATAGAACGCTGCAAGCTGAGCTGCCTGCGTAATGGTATTGTCCGGCGGCTTCCTTCCCTCGCAGGAGATGATCACATGCGCTCCGTGTACCTTTGATGCATGGCACCAGATATCGTCCTTGCGTGCCGTTTTAAAGGTCAGGTCGTCGTTTTGGCGGTTGTTTCTGCCTACGTATATCAGAAATCCATCCGTACTTTCAAAGCGCATGGGAGCAAGCCTTTGCTGCTTCATTCTCTTTTTCCCGGAATCGGCACGGATATAACCACCGGAATGAAGCTCCTGCCGAATTTCCTCTAAATCGGCTTCGGTATCTGCACGCGCAAGCTCCTCCTGCACGCTTCCCAGATAGCTGAGCTCTTCCCGTCCCAGCTGAAGCTGATGGGTCAGCTCCTTTTGCGCATTTTTCATCCTGGCGTAGTCTTTATAGAATTTTGCGGCGTTTTGCTGCGGTGAGAGCAGGGGACTGAGGGGAATGGAGATGAGTGGCATGTTTTCATCATAGAAGTCTTCACATTGAGCAGACGTCTGCCCTTTTTTTAGGCGGCTGATGTTTGCCGTAAGAATGTCACCAAGCTGGCGAAGCCGCTCACGATCCTGCGTCGCCTCCAGCTCTTTTTCCTGCACGGCAATTTTCTTCCGTGTACGCTGACATAAGTTTGACACGGATTTGCGGACCGCCTGGCTTTTTTGCCGAATGGCATCCCTTCGGTCACGCAGAGCAAAAAAACCATCGAGCAGTTCGCTGAAGCTGTTTGCCTCCGCACAACCGCCGTATTCCAGAATCGGACAGAAGGCAAATTGCTTCGGAGTGCCGTCGCTGAGAGCATAATAGTACGCCTTCGGATGGCTTAGTACGTTATGAAAATAGAGTGCCAGCTTCTCGGCAAGCGCGGGAATGTCGGATACCTCTTCGATTCGCGTGTCCGCCGCTCCGGCGCAGGAGAGTACTGCCTCGCGGCACACCAGCGGTGACAGGCCGCCGATGCAGCTCATCAGGCGTTCGCTGAGAAGGCTTTCGCCTGCCTGAGCCAGCAGGCAGATATAATCCTGTGCGGTCATTGCCTCGGGGTTCAGCTTGTCGATTTCTTCCGGAGCAATGTAATTAAGGCCGGGTAAAGCTGCACGCTTGGTGTGCTCATCAAGGGGAATGCGCCGCAGACAGTCCAGAATCCGCCCCTCCGGGCTGAGAAGATAGATATTGCATGTGCGCCCCATGAGCTCTGCAACGAGGCGCTTCTGCACGGGAAATCCCATTTCGTCGGTGCAGTCAAATGTGAAAACGGCGAGACGCTCCATTGGCGGCTGCGCAATTTCCGTAAGAAACGCGCCTGCAAGGTGCTTGCGCAGCAGCATGCAAAACATCGGCGGCTCCGCGGGATTTTCCGGAGAAGCCTGGGTCAGGTGGAGCCGCGGCACAGTGGGGTTTGCGGCGATCAGAAGCTTTTCACGCGATGCCTTCCCCTTAAGGAGTATCACGAGATTATCCCGCCCCGGCTGGAAGATTTTTTCCACCCGCGCCCCAAGGCACTTATTTCGGATTTCCTCCAAAGTGAATTTCATATAAAATGCGTCAAATGCCATGATTTTCCTTCCAGATGAAAAATACAGATTTTGAAAAAGGGCGGCATCGTCCTGCCGCCCTCAAAAGAAATGCCGATTATGCTTCCGGTGTGTCAAATCCGAGCGGATTCTTTACCTGCCAGTTCCAGGAATCTCTGCACATATCCGCAAGGGTTTCCTTTGCTTCCCAGTGCAGAATTTCGCGGCTCTTGCTGGGATCTGCATAGAGGGCGGCAACATCCCCCGGGCGGCGCGCTACGATTTCGTAAGGCAGATTCACATGGTTTACTTCCATGAAGGTATTTACCATATCCAGTACGCTGTAGCCGATTCCGGTGCCTAGGTTAAATACCTGACAGCCGTGCTCACCGGCAGCGTAACTTATGGCAGCAACGTGACCCTTTGCAAGGTCGACCACATGAATGTAATCACGTACGCCGGTTCCGTCGTGCGTAGGATAGTCATTGCCGAAAATGCTCAGCTTTTCCCGGCGTCCAATGGCGGTTTGCGTGATGAATGGCATCAGGTTATTAGGAATGCCCCGGGGATCCTCCCCCAGCAGGCCGCTCTTGTGGGCACCGATTGGGTTAAAGTACCGCAGCAGGATGACGCACCACTCCGGATCTGCATGGGCGATGCCGGAGAGAATCTGCTCAGTCATGTACTTTGTCCATCCGTAGGGGTTTGTGCACCCGCCAGTACGGCTGGTCTCCTTCAGCGGCATCTCATTGTCTGCGGAGTACACCGTTGCGGAGGAAGAGAAAATGATTTTTTTTACGCCGGCCTTTTTCATGACCTTTGTAAGAATGAGTGTAGAGTTTAAATTGTTGTCATAATATTCCCAGGGCTTTGCTACACTTTCACCGACTGCCTTTAAGCCCGCAAAATGAATCACGCAGTCAATATTGTGCTTGCTGAATATGGATGTGAGAAGTGCTTCGTCACGCACATCTCCTTCATAAAAGTCCAGCTTCTTCCCGGTAATTTCCTGCACACGCAGCAGACTTTTTGGATTGGAGTTGCACAGGTTGTCGATGACAACAACGTTGTGCCCGCTTTCAAGCAATTCTACGCAGGTGTGGGCACCGATAAAACCCGCACCGCCGGTAACAAGAACATTCATGTTCGCACCTCCAAAATTATTTCCAGTCAGCATTATTCTATCGCATCCAATGCGTAAAATCAATCAATTTATTCATCTCATTTTACCTTTTTGCCGGACGGATTTATTCAAATTTCCCTGAAATTTTTGATGGTGCTAAAAATTACGTTTTTTCTGCCAAAATTGTCGATATTCACATTCAAATGCTGTACATATTGTAGATATTTATGCAATCTATTCAAAATGCAGCCGATATTTTAGACAAAATGTCACTTTTTTCTTTCATAAAAATATGATATGTTATTGCTGGGTTTGCTGTAACCAAATATCAGGCAAGATCGCATAATTTTTCACTGACATAAGGAGCTGTAAGCAATGTACTTTCAGAAAAAACGCTGTATAGCAATGCTTCTGGCCGGTGGCCAGGGCAGTCGGCTGTACGTTCTGACGGAAAAGACCGCAAAACCGGCCGTCCCCTTTGGAGGCAAGTATCGTATTATCGATTTTCCCCTGTCGAACTGCATTAACTCCGGTATTGATACCGTGGGTATACTTACCCAGTACCAGCCTCTGGAGCTGAATGAATATATCGGCAATGGTCAGCCGTGGAATTTAAATAAAACACACAGCTGTGCGCAGGTACTTCCGCCTTATGAGCGGCATGATAAAAAGCAGGGCTGGTACAAGGGCACGGCAAACGCGATTTACCAGAACATAGATTTTATTGACCGCTTTGATCCGGAATATGTTGTCGTACTTTCCGGCGATCATATTTACAAAATGGACTATTCCCAGATGGTTGCCTATCATGAGCAAAACGGCGCGGCATGTACCATTGCAGTGCGCAATGTTCCGCTGGAGGAGGCAAGCCGCTTTGGCATTCTGAATACCAACCCGGACAACACCATTTATGAGTTTGAGGAAAAGCCCAAAAATCCAAAGTCAACCAATGCATCCATGGGTATCTACTGCTTCACGTGGAAGGTTATGCGTGAGGCACTGATTGCGGATGAGGATAACCCTGAGTCTTCCAATGACTTTGGCAAGAACATCATCCCCATGCTTCTGGCCGGCGGGCATAAGCTGATGGCTTATAATTTTGACGGCTATTGGAAGGATGTCGGTACCATCAATTCCCTGTGGGAGGCCAATATGGACCTGCTCGGCAAGGAACCGGCGTTTAATATCCGCGGAGATGAGCGGACGAAGATTTATGCCCGCAATTCCGCATTCCCGTCCTCTTACATCGATGCTTCCGCCAAGGTGAGCAACTCTTTCATTGCGGAGGGATGCGAAATTTACGGCTGTGTGCGTCACAGCGTGGTCAGCACCGGATGCACCATTGGCGAAAAGGCAGTGATTGAGGATTCCGTAGTGATGCCCGGTGTTGTCGTAGAGCCGGGTGCGATCGTACGCCACGCCATTTTGGGCGAGGACAGTCATGTCTGCCGCAATGCAGTTGTGGGCGGCGCATTTGGACCGGATGAAAAGAAGAAAATCAGCGTAGCCGGCAAGGGCGTTGTCATTGCGGAAGATGCAGTGCTTGCTCCGGGCGATATGCTGTGAGGAGGAAATGACAATGAATGCAATGGGTATTCTTTTCACCAATGATGCAAACATCGGTGAACTGACAAATAAACGGACAATGGCATCGCTTCCTTTCGGCGGCCGCTATCGCCAGGCAGACTTTGGGCTTTCCAATTTTGCTTTTGCCGGTATCCGCCATGTGGGAATTATTGCGCGGTTCGGCTATCAATCTCTCATGAATCACGTCGGCGACGGCGAGGAATGGGGGCTGGAATTAGGAGAAGGGGGACTGGAGTTCCTTACGCCCTACGCAAGCTCCGCCAATCACTCTTACCGCGGAAAGCTGGAATCCCTGTCTTCCAATATGGATTTTCTGGAATTCGGAAGCGATGATTACGTTGTAATGATTGATTCCACGGTTTTGTCCAATATTGACTTGAATAAGGTCATTGCCGAGCACATTGCCTCCGGAAAGGATGTCACGGTTGTCACATGCAAGGGAGTGTGCAATGGGCATAAGGTTATGGATTTTGCTCTGAAGCTGGATGATAAGGGCAACGTGGCGGATATGGTGTGTGATTACGCGGCGCCGTCAGATTATCAGGCCTCCATGGATATTTTTATCATGAACCGTCAGGTGCTGATCCATGAGGTAAAAACGCTGGTTGCAAAGAACTATTTCCACATGGACCGTGACCTTGTTATGGGCGGCTGGAGAAGCAAGAAGCTGACAGTCAACGCCTATCAGCATGACGGCGTTGTGATGTTCAATGAGTCCACTCAGGAGTATTTTGAACACAGTCTTGCTCTGACCCGGAAGGAAGTCCGTGATGGGCTGTTTTATGCGGCACATCCCATTTACACCAAGGTACGCAGCCGTGTGCCCAGCTATTACGGGGAAGACTGCAAGATGGAAAACGTCGTTCTGGCAGATGGCTGTATTCTGGAAGGACATGTAAAGAACGCGGTGCTGTTTCGGCAGGTAACCATCGCCGAAGGGTGCGAGGTAGAGAACTGCGTTATTATGAATGATACCAATGTGGGTGCAAACTGCGAGCTGAGAAATGTAATCCTGGATAAAAATGTTACGGTTACGCCTGGCACAAAATTGATTGGTACAAAAGCAAATCCCGTTGTAATCAAGCGAGGAGAGACAGTATGAAAATTGCCATCTGCGCTTCTGAGGGCGCGCCATATGCCAAGTCCGGAGGCTTAGGGGACGTGATGGAGGCGCTGCCTGCGGCCCTTTCCCGCATTGAGGGCAATGAGGTGTCCTTGTTTCTGCCGTATTACAGCAAGATAAAATCCAATTCTGCGTACCTTACACAGAAGGTGGCTGAATTCCGTGTGCAGCTGAGCTGGCGCCAGCAGTACTGCGGGGTGATGAAGCTGAGCGGTCGGAAGGATGGCGTGAATGTCTATTTCCTGGACAATGACTACTATTTTGGCGCCCGCACCGGCGCAATCTATGGCGATATGGACGACGGGGAGCGGTTCGCATTTTTCTCACGTGCTTGCTTGGATGCGATGTCGGCTTTGAATCTGGTGCCGGATATCATTCAGTGCAATGACTGGCAGACAGGTCTCATTCCGGTGTACCTCAAGGCACTCTACCGCGCAAAATTCCCAGGGACCAGAATTATGTATACCATCCACAATATTGAGTATCAAGGCTGGGCAAACGCAAGCTTCTTTGATGATACGTTGGGCCTCCCGTGGGAATACCGCAATACGCTGGACATGAATCGCTCCGTGAACGTGATGAAGGGCGGCATTGAGTGCTGTGATATGCTCACCACCGTATCCGAGACGTATGCCCGGGAGCTGATGTATCCGTACTATGCGCATGGGCTGGATAACATTATCGCCGGAGCTGCGTGGAAGATGACAGGCATAACCAACGGCATTGATGTGAACACGTTTAATCCGGAGACGGATCCCGCACTGCCGGCCCATTATAACGCCGATACATTCGTACAGGGAAAGGCAGCTGTAAAAGCGGCGCTGCAGCGGGAGGTTGGGCTGCCCGTTAAACCGGATGTGCCTCTGATGGTTATGGTGACGCGCCTGGCCGGTCATAAAGGGCTGGATCTCCTGTGTTACATTGCGCGGCGGCTGATGTGGGAGCAGGATGCGCAGATGGTCATCCTAGGTACCGGTGAATCGCAGTATGAGGCGTACTTCCGGGATTTGCAGGCCCAATTCCCAACGCAGGTTGCAGCCAAGATTACGTTTAATCTCGGACTTGCGGCAAGAATGTATGCCGGCGCGGACATTTACCTGATGCCGTCCAAGAGTGAGCCCTGCGGCTTAAGCCAGATGAATGCCATGCGCTATGGAACGGTTCCGGTGGTGCACGCTACCGGAGGATTAAAGGACACCGTCCCGCCCTGCAATGAAAATGGCGAAGGAGGCCTTGGCTTTACCTTCCAGAGCTATAATGCGGACGATTTCTTTGCCGCAATTGTGCGGGCCCTTGACCTGTATAAATACCAGCCGGATAAATTCCGTGCACTGCAGCATACGGATATGACGCAGGACTTCAGCTGGAATGTCCCGGCCGGGAAATATATGGAAATTTTTAATAAGATGCTTTCATGGTAAAAAGACTCCCCCATGCATTCGCATGGGGGAGTACACATGAAGCAGTGATAAATTATACCTTCAGAATCGCCTTCGCGAAAACAAAGTACAGCAGCAGACTCATTGCATCCACAATGGTCGTAATGAAGGGGGAGGCCATTACCGCCGGGTCAAATCCCAGCCGTTTGGCAACCAGCGGGAGCACACAGCCGACGATCTTTGCCACAATGACTGTCACGCCTAAGGTGAGGCAGACGGTCAGCGCAACGGTTACGGTAACGCTGGCATTGCCCATGAGCAGATGATCCACAAGCATAATTTTTCCAAAGCAGACGATGGAAAGCGCGATTCCGCACAGAACAGCAGTACGGATTTCCTTCCACATGACGCTGAAAAGATCCTTAAAGTGCAGCTCATCCAGACTCAGCGCGCGGATAACGGTGACGGAGGACTGCGAACCGCTGTTGCCGCCTGTATCCATCAGCATGGGGATGAATGCGGTGAGCGCGGGAAGGACTGCCAATGAAGACTCAAACGAGCTGATAATCATTCCCGTAAAGGTGGCGGAGACCATCAAGATCATCAGCCATGGAATTCGGTTCCGGAACAGATCCAGGGGAGAACTGTTCATATAGCTCTTTTCTGACGGCGTGATGGCCGCCATGATCTCCATATCTTCCGTGGCCTCATCCTGCATGACGTCCATGGCGTCATCGAATGTGACGATGCCGACCATGCGGTTTTCCTTATCGACTACCGGAAGTGCGAGAAAGTTATATTTGGAGAACATGCGGGCGACCTCTTCCTGATCATCCTGGGTGGTGACAGAAATGAGGTTTTTGAGCATGATGTCGCTTACCTTTGTGTCATCGTCTTCGCAGAGGAGCAAGTCCTTTACTGTGACAAGACCAAGCAGTGTCCGGTCGTTGTCAATGACGTAGCAGGTGTAGATGGTTTCCTTGTCAACACCCTGCCGGCGAATGCGAGTGATGGACTCGTCCACGGTCATATTGGGGCGAAGAGCAACATATTCCGTCGTCATAATGGAGCCGGCGGAATTTTCAGGATAGCGAAGGATCTGATTGATAGAGCTGCGCATCTCCGGATCTGCCGCTTCCAGAATACGGCGCACGACCGTGGCGGGCATTTCCTCTACAAGGTCGGCCGCATCGTCAACGTAGAGCTCACTGAGCACGTCCTTCAGTTCATTGTCCGAAAAGCCCTGAATCAGCAGAGCCTGTGTATCCGGCTCCATCTCGACAAAGGTTTCCGCTGCCAGTTCCTTTGGAAGCAAACGGAACATTAAAGGAACTTGTTTTTCTTCCAGATCGCCAAAAATCCCTGCCACATCGCTGGGGTTCATTGTGATGAGCATATCCCTCAGGGTGGCATATTTTTTGCTCTCCAGCATTTGCAGGAGAGCTTTTTCCATGATTTCGAACCGCTCTGCCATATTTACCTCCTAAATTTTATCGAAATTTAGGGAAATACCGACACGCTCCGCGCAGGGAATACTCCGCACTGCACGAATTTCATTGGTATTTCCTCACGACAGCATCCGGTTTCTGTGCATCATATCGCCGCCGGGGAACAATCCCCCCGCCGGTTTTGTGCAAACCCGGTATGTGCTGCCATAGAGGCAATGTACATAGAGCCGATTAAAGAGAGCCTGCCATGAAAGCAGACCGCATCCTACTTCGGCCCGGTATATTGCCACTGCCGCCGGCGTCCATGGTATTCCCTCCTTTTTTGTTCATGTAACACGGACTATTTTACCCCGATTTTGGACTTCTGTCAACAATTGCATGCCATAAAATTTTGGCGATTCCGCCTATTCCTATGACGCAACAGGGACATACATTTTACGGCTGCTCAGAATACAGAAAGCAGCTGGCGTAGGCCATGGCACCAAAATTTATTCATGGAAAAGTATTTTTTTGTATGAACGGAAATTTCAGGTAAGGACTATTTGACACGGCGGAGTCCTTTCGGGTAGTGGTTTTTCAGCATTGTGCCATCCCCTTTGCCCCATCCGATGGAGTATGCTCCTGCTTTTACCAGACGCCAGCCTTTTTCAGAATATGAAAGCGTCTCTCCACGAAGATATGCGCCAAGCTCCGGAGAGTCAACCGGCAGAGAAATTTCTCTGGTGCAGCTGCTTAGCCACATTGCAAGAGCATGAGCAGGCTCAAAGCGATCTTTTTTTACGGAACCAAGTTCCAGCCCCGGACGCAGTACCTTCAGGCGATGCATGTCCGGCATTTCCACTGGGAGACAGCATAGCGACTGCCCAAACAGGATGATTCTCGCCCTTTCCGGCAGGCAGATGCCTAAATCAGATGCAAAATTTTTCCACGCTGTCGGCAGACTTTCACTTTTCACTGAAAAATCGGGGGCATCTTTGTGCCCGGCCTTTCGGAGAACAGCGGCAAAGTGCCCTTCCCCCAGGAGCTTGTGAGGCCAAAGACGGTACATACCCGGGGTACATTCCTGGAACCACGGTGCATCTGCCTCCTCAAGGCTGAAGTCGGCATGATAACCTAGAAAATCCGTGACGGTATTTTCGTCTTCTTCCGGCGAGAATGTGCAGGTAGAGTAGACCAGCCGCCCGCCGGGACGCAGAAGATGCGCTGCACAGTCCAGAATTTCAGCCTGCCGTCTTGCACACATGGCAACGATTTCCGGGCTCCAGTCTGCAACGGCGGCCTCCTCCTTGCGAAACATTCCCTCGCCGGAGCAGGGGGCGTCTACAAGCACACGGTCAAAAAATTCCGGAAAGCGAGAGGAAAGTGCTGCGGGAGATTCGTTCGTCACAACGGCATTGGAGATTCCAAGCCGTTCAATGTTCTGCGAGAGTACTTTTGCCCGCGAAGGGTTAATTTCGTTGCTGATTAAAAGTCCGCGGCCAAGCATACGTCCGGCAATCTGTGTGGACTTCCCGCCCGGTGCGGCACATAAATCCAAAATAATTTCTCCCGGCTGGGGGTCAAGCAGTGTTACCGGCGCCATGGCACTTGCTTCCTGCAGATAGTACACACCGGCATCATGGAACGGGTGCAGCCCCGGGCGTGCGCTTGGGTCATAATAGTACCCCATGGGTTCCCATGGAACCCTTTCACCGGTGAAAGGCAGTGGGGGCGCATCCCCCTTCAGGGGGTTAAATCGCAATGCGACTGCCCGCGGCCGCTCAAACGATGCCATAAAGTCACCGTATGAATCACCCAATTGCGCCTGCATTCGGGATAGGAATTGTTCTGGAAGCATAATTTTCTCCTATGGGTGTATTATTATCATTTAAAACACAACAAGATATACGGGGCAGTCAATACGGACTGCCCCGCAGAGGTCCTGATTAGGTCAGAAAGAGTATAGTTAATGAGCAGCTTTTCTGTCCTTAATCGGTGGAGGTATCTTCCTTTTGAGCCTCTATTCCTTCTGCAACGGAGAGCGGGCGCAAAACGCTGTAGGTGTCAAAGCGGGTATCATTCGTATCGCACAGAAATACCAGCCGCGCTTCCGCATTGTCGAAGGTCACCTGTGACGCTTTGCTCTCCACCTCGCCTGCCTGCACGTCAGAAAGGTACAGCCTGCTTCTTCCGTCCGGAAGGGGGAAGGAGGGGGTTGCACCCACAAAGGATATCACCAGACTGTCTGAGCCGCAGTTTGCCATAATCGTCGTGGCGGCATTGGTGATGGCTTCTTCCATGTCACCGCTAAAAATATACTTGTCTGTTTCAGAAGGGAAACGGAAGTTATCCAGCACAATCTCACTGAAGCCGAGTCCCTTTACCTCATTGACAATGGAGGTAATCCAGCTGATAGTATTGGCACTGGTGGGATCCAGCCAGAAGCACCCTCCGCTGTCCATCCAAAGTCCGGCACGGCTTGTCATGTAAAGCCCGCTTGTGACGTTCCGGTTGCCAAAGTCGTAATCCCGAAAGGCAGATATTTTGGCAATCATGTAAAAGCCCTTCGTGCGGATGTATTCAATCAGTTCATCTACCGCAGATACATTTACGCTGGCAGAACTGACCGCACCGGTCAGACTTGAGGTGTAATAAAATGACCCATAGCCGCCTTTCAGCTCAATCATAATCGGCGTGCCCGCCTTCAGCAGGTTTAACTCCGTTTTGATGTCATCGATACTGCCTTTCAGCGCGTCATAGTCAATGTAATATCCGTTGAGCTGTGTCAGCTCCTGTGTCAGCTCAATGGCATCGGAGCCTTCATTGTAGAAGATGGATACACTGTCGTCTGCCTGCGGAGCTTCAGCGTAGCTGTAATTTTGCGGGAGAGGGTCACGGCTGAAATCCAGTGTTGCCCCATCCCGGGTATAGACCACATATCGCGCAACCCAGACATTCCAGCAGAAGCCAAATAAAACAAGCAGCATTGCAATAATCAGGACAAAAACGAATACCCGGTGCATGGTGCGCCGTGTTTTATATGTCATACGCATAGGCGGTACTCCTTATTTGCGAACAGCTGTAATGCATCGCCACTCCTCTTTGGCATGGACTGACTGAACTGCTATTCCGGCCGCTGTCAATGCGGCAGTGACGTCATTCAACCGGGTGTCCAGAATGCCGGAGCAGATGAGGGCGGTACGGCTGCTCATAAATTGCGGCAGTACCGGAGATAGGGCAATGATCACATCCGCAACAATGTTTACAAGGATAACATCCCAGCTTTCCCTGCTGAGGGATTCCATCAGATGCCGGTCGGTGGTGACGCTGCCGGTCAGTGCCGTAAATTCCGGCGATAAAAAGCCGTTATAGGCGGCATTTTCCCGTGCCGCATCCTCAGCCTTCGGGTCAATGTCAACGCCGACAGCTTTTGCTGCACCCAAGCGCAGGGCGGCAATGGACAGAATTCCGCTTCCGCTGCCAAGATCCAGACACGCAGAACCTGCGGAAACGGACTCTTCCATCTTTTCAAGTACCATTTGCGTAGAGGGATGTGCGCCGGTTCCGAAGGTCAGACCGGGATTCAATATGATCTTTTTCCGTGTACCGGTGCTGTCGCCCGCAAGCCAATAAGGGAGAATAACAAAATCTTTTCCCACATTTTGCGGCGGATAATTTTCCTTCCAGCTTTGCTCCCAGTCGGTTTCCGGAAGCGGCGCAGCTGAAATGGGAAGGCCGGCTGACTTCGCGTATTCGCGCAGACGGGCAAGGCTTTCTGTATCCTCTTGTTCAATATAGAGCCGGATTCGCGAGAGCCCCTGGAGTTTTTTCTGCAGCTTTTCATCGATATAGTCCCAATAAGCGCGGCTTTCATCCAGAAAAGCTTCCAGCTCCTGCTGGTCTTCAATAACAAGCTCCTCAAATCCGAGATTTGTCAGCTCCTGTGCGACTCCCTCTACCTCATGAGAGGCAGTATCAATGGTTATTTCCAGCCATGCCATGGCATCATTCCTCCGGCAGTGATAATGTCAACTCCAGTACCGCACGATGAGGCCAATAGGAATGGCAGCGGAATTGTGCGGCGCTGTTAAAAGCCATTTTACCTGATTACCCGGCAAAAAACAACCGCCAAATTGTGAACGCCAGAAAAGTGCGTTATTCATTCCCGACAGACGGCAGCACTTCCCTGTAGGCGCTGTATATCATGCCGCTGCAGGAAGTAATTTTTCCGTTGTGATTTTCACCCGCAATAGATGCTTTGTAGCCGTTTGTGTACTGCGACCAAAGTGTTCCGCTGGTGAAGCAGTTTTTAATTGTGCCGAAATTTGCATAGGAGATGCCGCCGATGCACAGGCACTTGTAAACGCCTACATCCGCGCTGCAGTCAGCAACAGTGCCCTGCTGGTATTCTGCAATGCCGCCGATATATTTGCAGCCGTAAGCAGATACATTTGCTACGCAGCTTTCGATTTTTCCGGAGGAGGTATTATTCCTGGTAATTCCACCGAAGGCATAGCAGTTGAATGCCTGCACGGTTACGCTGCAGTTGGAAATTGTTCCGTTGTTGCGGATTGTAAGTCCAGCGGTGTCAGTTTTTTCCAGATCCCCGGCGTCCATGCTGCAGCTGAGCGTCAGGTTTTTTACGGTTCCGTTCAGAACCCGGAACAGGGAAGCCACATCGGCATCTGTGGTGCTGTTATAGGTAAATCCGTATTCAATACCGCTGATCGTGTATCCGTTCCCGTCCAAGACACCATTGAATTCACTGATGGAGTAAAATGTATTCCCGCAATAATCAATATCATTTGCCAGAATAAAGCAGGCGCTTGGATAGTTTCGCATTTTTTCCAGGTCATCAGCATACCTCAGGCGATAGGGATCAGACCTTGTCCCGCTGCCTAGTCTGGAATCATTGCCGGATGTGTTCCCTGAGCGGCCGCAGGATACATTGCAGGTGTTGGTGCTGTCGATGTTGCTGTCTGCATTGTCATACCAGGTTACTGTTTCGCCTGCAGAGGGTGTCAGACTTGCTGTAAAGGTGCAGTACTGAACACTGGCATAATTTTGACTTGCAACGCACTCGAATCCTGAAATACCGGTAGCCGAAACGCTGACATTGCAGTTTTTTACCGCGTCCCAGTTTCTGTATGCTATGCCGGATATACTGCGGCAGCCGTCGGCGGTTATTTTAACAATATTTCCGCGCAGAGGACAGCTGTTTTCCGAGGCAACGCCATTGACAAGTCTTACATTGACGGCATTCGTAATCAGAGTGCAGTTTTTAATTTCTCCCCCATTGGAAAACATTGGTGCATAGCTGTCAGCGCCGCTGATGGTGGAAGTTATTGTGCAGTCGCGGATTGTTCCGCCGTTATAGTCGCAGAATCCGTAGACAGCGGGTACGGCTGCGTGCCCTGAGACAATTGTAATTTCTGCATTAAGGTTGCATATTACGGCACCTTCCTTAATGCTGCAGAACAGTGCACCATTTATGTTGTATCCTGGGTCGGATTTCATAAGACAGATGCTGTAGCCCTGCCCATCCAGCGTTCCGCTGAATGTGTCTATGGCCTCAAAGGAGCTTCCAAGTGTAATGTCTGCGTCTAAAACAAAGTTTCCACTGGGATTGCTGCGTAGTTTTTCAAAATCAGAGGCAGTCCTTATCCTGGTAACGGAAGATGACAGTGCTATGG
>CAVIFH010000002.1:0-23685 GCA_963641615.1 bacterium
ACCGGGGGCTGCTCTGACTCATGGGGATTGATTAATTTTTCCATCCAGATCATGTCATACCAGTGGCCGAATTTATATCCGCACTGGTGGAACGTGCCCACAAGGGCAAACCCCATACGGTCATGAAAGCGCATGCTGTCGTTTGTCAGGTGCGCATCGGGGGCAGCAGTGTAGGCAATGCAGGCATTCATATTGCATACACCCATCTTTTTCAGGCTCTGCTCCAGTGCCTGATACAGCGCACCGCCGATGCCGCGCCTGCGCTCCTTCTGCCGGATATAAATGGTCGTTTCAACATCCCAGCTGTAGGCCATGCGGGATTTAAATTCACCGGCATAGGCATAACCGAGAATTTTCCCATCGGCATCCACAGCCTTGATATAGGGGTAACGCGCGGAAATGCGGCGGATTCTGTCCTTAAATTCCGCAAGAGACGGCACCTCATACTCGAAGCTGATTGCGGTCTGCTCCACATAGGGAGCATAAATTTCCAGAAGCGCGGCAGCATCCTGCTCCGTGACCTTTTCAATGCGCATTTTCCTGCTTCCTTTCGCCTTAAATACCGGCCATACTTTAGCACAATTTTTATCTGTGTGCAACAGCCGTGGAAGTACTTCCGCAAAATAAAGATTGCGCGTTTTTCAATCTTCATGTATGATGCTCCCATATGAAAGGCAAAGCTGACCATCAAGAAGGAGCATAAAATCATGACGAAAAGACCGCATATTATCATTTTCAATCCGGATGAAATGCGTGCGGACGCACTTGCGCATTTGGGAAATCCGGCTTCACAGACACCCAATCTGGATGCATTCTCGAAAACAGATGCTGTTTCATTCCGCAATGCCTTCTGCCAGAATCCGGTGTGTGTCCCGAGCAGATGCAGCTTTTTTACCGGACTTTATCCCCATGTCCGCGGTCACCGCACAATGAGCTACCTGCTCCGGCCCGGTGAGACTACCCTGCTGAAGGAGCTTAAAGACGCCGGGTATTATGTATGGATGAACGACCGCAATGATCTTACTGCCGGTCAGATCCCGGGGTGGACGGAAAGCCATGCCAGCGAAATCTACTACAGCGGGCAGAAGGCATGCAGCACCGGGCTGAAAAATCCGCACATTCGTGGAGTGCGCGGCAGCAAAAATTACTACTCTCACTACGAGGGCGAACTGGAAACGGATCGGAACGGAATCAGCTACAGCACAGATGATGAGGTAATAGATGCGGCAATAGAGCGTATTCGGCACCTGCCGGAGGAGAAACCCCTGTGCATGTTCTTAGGCCTGATGTATCCGCATGTCCCATATCATGTGGAAGAGCCTTATTTTTCCGCGATTGACAGAAAGCGGCTTCCGCTGCGGGTTCAGCCGTCGCAATGCAGCGGCAAGCCGGAAATACAGCAGGCAATCCGCCGCTATGCCGGTATGGAGGCATACACGGAAGCGGATTGGGACGAGCTGCGGGCGGTATACCTGGGAATGTGCATGAAGATTGATGCCCAGTTTGGAAAATTGATCTCTGCGCTTAAGGAATCGGGCATTTATGATGACTGCGCAATTTTCTTTCTGAGCGATCATGGGGATTTTACCGGCGATTATGGACTCCCCGAAAAATGTCAAAACAGCTTTGAAGACTGCCTGACGCGGGTCCCCTTCCTGGTAAAGCCGCCGAAGGGAACAAAGGTCGACCCGGGTGTCAGTGACAGCCTTGTCGAACTGGTTGATTTTTACGCGACGGCTATGGAAATTGCAGGGACTGCGCCGACCCACACGCATTTCGGAAAGTCGCTGCTTCCTGTCCTTGCAGACAGGAAAACAGAAATCCGTGACTGCGTATTTTGTGAGGGAGGCCGTGAGCCGGGAGAAACGCACTGCGATGAATACCACCAAACCGGGAAGAATGGTGCACCGGAAACCTCCGCTTATTGGCCAAAAATGTACGCGCAGAAAGACGACCTTGCACACGCAAAAGGAGTCATGATTCGTGACCACAGGTATAAATATGTCAGCCGAAGTCTTGGAAACGACGAGCTCTACGACCTTCAGAGCGACCCGGGCGAGACGACAAATCGGATCGACGACCCTGCGCTTAGCACTGAGGTAATTTCCATGCAGCGGAAAATGCTTAAATGGATGCAGTCAACTGCGGACATCGTCCCCTTTGAGCAGGATCAGCGCTTTACGCCGCAAATGCTGTGGGCCAGGGTGCGTTCAATGGTTCCTCCTGAAAAAGAAGATGACGTACGCCGGATGATCAGGGAGGGAACCAGTTTCGTTCAGCTGATGGGGTACTGCAGAGAGCTGACCGCACAAAGAGAAAAATAAAGGGCAGTACCGCAGCCAAGCTGCGCAGCACTGCCGAAAACCTTAAATCTCCCAGGGAAGAGCATGCAGTGCGCTTTCCCCTGGGAGATTTGTGCTGTTTACAGGTTTTCGGAAACTTTAATGCCAAGCTCCGTAAAATAGAGCTCTTTTTCAAGGGCGGTGCCGGTGCCGAGATAATTCATCAGCAGCTCCAGCGGAAGACCTCCCTGTATTTCCGGCTGCTGTGTGATGGTCGCCGTAATAATGCCTTTTTTCAGCATCTGCTCGGTCCTGGGTGAACAGTCAAAGCAGATGACCTTTGGCCTGTGCGTTTTCGCAAACAGCTCGATTGCGCGGCACGCACCATAACTGTTTCCGGAATCTACCAGCAGAGCGTCCAGCTCCGGATTGTTTTCAAGGATTTCCTTCACCGCAACAAACATTGTGAAATCATCCGGGTTATTTTTCCGAATATCTACAAGCTGAATTCCGGGAGCATGCTCTGATAAATATTCCCGCATTCCCTGCAGACGGCCCTCCAGGCAGAGCACCTGCTGCGCCCCCAAAACGACAGCAGCAGTCCCTGTTCCTCTGAGACACATATCAATCAATTGCCCGGCAACGCGTCCGGATTTAACAAAATCACAGCCTACAAACGCAATGCGGTGAGAATCCGGAATATCCGTATTGCTGGTTACAACCGGGATTCCCTGGGCGTGAAGCTTCGCTATTTTTTGCCGCGTAGATTCGGCGTTCACGCCGAACAATGCAATTCCGGCGGCGCCATTTGCCGCCAGCTCATCAAGCAGTTGGTCCTGACTGGCCGCATCGTTGTAATCCGTAAAGCGTATGTCAACAGTAACAGAGTACTGCATCAGTTCCCTGCGCTTCTGCTCCACGGCGTCCAGAATCTGCTGATAAAAGTCAATGATGTCCGGATTGAATAAAATACAGCCCAGCTTCAGCTGCTGCCGGGCGAAGGAGAGATTGCGTGCCGCCTGATTTGGCGTATATTTCAGGGCCTCCACTACCTCGAGAATCCGCTTCTTTGTCTCCGGCCGGACTGTGCCCCTGTTATTCAGCACACGGTCGACCGTACCCCGGGATACCCCTGCGATTTGTGCGATCTGCTTCATGGTCGCCATATCGATTTTGCCCCCTGTGTACATATTGCAGTATTATCATACACAAGAGAAACCGAATTGTCAACGACATGAACATGATATGTTGCATGCACGCAATTGATGTTGCAAATAATATTCGTGCACGCAATGCACATTTTTATACATTGGTCGTCGGCATAAACGACAGATTATTTAACATGAAATTATGCTTGTATACGAAAAAGTCCGGGCAATATTGACATTTCTCTTCGAATTTGATAAGGTCAGATCACATCAAACGGCAGATGAAAATCGAGCACATTCTAGGTGCTGGCATTTGCCGGAAAATAACAGGAGGCATTCCAATGAAAAAAAGTTTGTTCGTAAAAGCGCTTGCGCTGCTGATGGCAGCACTGCTGCTTACTGCCTGCGGATCAAACGCAGCGAGCACCGCAACAACTGAGGCCGCTACCGAGGCCCCTGCCACAGAGAGTGAAGCCACTGAGGCGCAAACCGAGGCAGAAACCGTAGCACAGGCAGTGGAGGAGGCTGTCAGCCAATATGCGGCTTCCAACGGAAAAGTAAAAATGGCTCTGGTTGCCGGCAACAACGGCGGCACCTTCTGGGGCCCCATTCAGGAAAATTTTGAAAAGCGCTGCAGCGAACTGGGCTGGGAGTGCTCTTACATGGCACCCTCCGGAACAGAAGGCGGAACGGCAGATATCCTTTCTCTGTGTGATACGGCATTGGTCCAGGGTTACAACGTCATCGCAGCGGTTATGACTGACAATGACGTTTTTGAAGACTTCAGAAATCGTGCGGCTGAGCAGAATGTTCTGGTCCTCGGCTTCAACTGTGATCCCGGTGAAGACATTGTTCCGGCTGAGGTTGGCATCGACTCCTATGAATCCGGCTATCAGCAGGGCGAAAAAATTGCAGAGTACGCAAATAGCTATGGATGGGACGAGATCCGTTACTTCAGTGCCTGCACCTCTCTGTCCATGACGACGCAGCAGCGGACAAAGGAGGGCGTTTTGGACGCCATTGCGGCGAATTTCTCCGGCACAGTTACAGAACTTGGCGAAACCGAGTCTCAGGGCTCTGCCGCTACCGCACAGGATCAGATCGGTGCTACCTACATTGCGCACCCTGATGTAAATACCATTTTCTGCCTGGAGGCCTACAGTGCAGTCGGCGCAGCTGCCTTTATTGAGGAAAATGACCTTCAGGGCAAGATTATCTGCTGCGGCCTGGCGCTGGACAAGGATGCTTTCCTCCGTGTGCAGAACGGCTCCTGGACAGCTACATCCTCTGTAGATGTCGAGTGGATGGGCACGCAGATTGTTGACGTAGCCAACACAATTCTCACCGGCGGCGAGTATGTCTACAAAAATTTCCCCGATAAAATCTGGGTTTGCACACAGGAAGAAATCGATGCATACTGCGAAGAGCATGGCATTGATATGAACTGATTTTTTACGTAAATTCCCTTTATCCGGGGGCGGTTTACCCGTACCCCGGATAATTTTTAACCGCATTATGCCGGGGCACATTGCGTTTGTACCCCATGATTCCATAAATCTAAGGAGTGGGTTTTATTATGGAAAAGAAGCCGACATTGTCATTAAAAAACCTGATGAAGGTTAATGAGTTGGGTGCCGTGATTCCCCTGGTTCTCATCGTTGTGGTTGCTACCATCGTCAACCCCAATTTTATGAGCAAAGCAAACCTGATGGATATTCTGAAAACTACCAGCTACACGGTCATTCTGGGCGTCCCTCTGACGCTGCTGCTGTCATCCGGACGTATGGACCTATCCATTGGCGCAACAACGGCTTTGGGCGGCATCATTGCTGCGGTTGCGCAGACCAACGGAATTCCGCTGCCCATTGCGCTGCTTTTGGGTGTGGCAGTTGGCCTTCTTGTCGGCTTCGCCAACAGCGTGCTGGTTGAATGGCTGTCACTCCCAGGATTCATTGCAACCCTCGCAATGTCTAATATTGTAGATGGTGCTTCCGCCGTTATCACAAACAACCAGCCGGTTTCCGGAATCTCGGCAGGATTCAAGGCAATTGCACAAACGCGTCTGAACGGATCTGTGACAATTACGGTTCTTTATGCGGCTGTTGTTGCCGTGCTGGGACATATTCTCCTGAAATACACCAAATACGGGCGCAAGATTCTGGCCGTGGGCGGTAATGCAGAGGCAGCAAACCTGTCCGGCATTAATACGAAGAAGTTCCACATGCATATGTATATGCTGGCCGGTGCCTTCGCGGCAGTGTCCGGTATCTTGTACTGCTCTCGCTTTTCCAGCGCACAGCTGACTGCGGGATCCGGTACATCCCTTACAATTCTCTCCTCTGCTATCATCGGTGGTACATCCATGCGCGGCGGCAACGGAACTGTCATCGGCACTGTGCTTGGCTGCCTGCTGTTTACTGTAATTACAAACGCATTGATTGTCATGGGTGTATCCACCAACTGGCAGAATGTGGTTTATGGCGCAATCCTGGTTGCTGCTCTGCTTATTGACTATATGCGTCAGAAGACTGCCCGCCGGGCATAACGGAGGGTGTATACCATGCAGGACACAATACTTGAGGTAAAGCATGTCACTAAAAAATTCCCGGGCGTAATTGCACTGAATGATGTGTCGATCGATTTAAAGCGGGGCGAAATTCTGGGTATCGTCGGTGAAAACGGCGCCGGAAAATCGACCCTTATGAAGGTGCTCAGCGGTACATATACCCACAGTGAATACGAGGGTGAAATCTGGGTTAACGGAGAAAAGAAGAATTTTAACTCCGTGGCCGATTCCCGTGATGCCGGCATCGCGATGATCTACCAGGAAGTCAGCGTAATGTATGATTCAACGGTGGCTGAAAACGTGTTTGTCAACAATCTTCCGGGGAAGGGGCTTTTTGTCGACTATAAAAAGCTTTATGCCGACACGCAGGCCCTTTTGGATGAGGTAGGCTTAAATGTCAGCCCGAAAGATATTGTTCGCAAACTCAACAGCGGACAGCTGCAGCTGATGGCAATTGTTCGCGGTATTGTAGCACATCCCAATATTCTGATTTTCGATGAACCGACGACTGCTTTAACGGATGCGGAAGTAGAGATACTTATGGGCTATCTGAACCGCCTTCGCGACCAGGGAATTTCCTGTATTTACATTTCCCATAAACTGGAGGAAATTTACCGGATCTGTGATCGGGTTACTGTCATTCGTGATGGCTGTGTGATTAAGACAAAGCCAACTAACGAGTGGGAACAGGACGATCTGATTGAAAACATGATTGGCCGTAAAACCGGAAATATGTACGCAAAAACGCCAAGGCAATTCGGTGAAACCGTCCTGGAAGCAAAAGATGTGGTCGTTCCCCATCCGACCATCCGCAATCGGAATATTGTGGATGGTGTCAGTTTTCAGCTGAAAAAAGGTGAGATTCTCGGCATCGGCGGCCTTGTAGGTGCAGGCAGAAGTGAACTGCTGGAGGCTATTTTCGGGAAAAATACCGAGGGCGTTCACAAAACTGTATTTGTAAACGGGAAAGAGACAACGATTCATGCTCCAGAGGATGCCATCAAGGCAGGCATTGGTTTTGTAACGGAGGAAAGAAAGACCTCCGGCTTTATCCCTACAATGAACATTCTTCATAATATCAGTCTCCCCTCACTGAACAATCTGCCGCACAGAATATTCCTGGATCGAAAAGCTGAAAAAGCAGGTGTGGACAAACAATTTACGGATCTTCGTATAAAGGCTCCCAGCACAGCAAGCATGGTTGCAAATCTGTCCGGAGGAAACCAGCAAAAGGTGATACTTGGAAAATGGCTGATGAAGCATCCCCAGATTCTGTTCATTGATGAGCCGACCAAAGGCATTGACGTGGGAACAAAGGCAGAATTCTACCATATTCTGGACGACCTGGCAAATGACGGAATGTCAATCATCATGGTGTCCTCCGATATGCCGGAGCTCATAGGGGTCAGTGACCGTGTACTGGTTATGTGTGAAGGGAAAATCACAGCTGAGCTGGTCGGAGACCGCATCACCCAGACCAATGTAATGAAAGCAGCAATTAACCAGCTGTGATGAGCCATACGTAGGAAAGGCAAAGAATTACATGAAAAACTCTGCTCAGATGGATGCCTACATGGCAGTATTCCGTGCAAGGAAATCCGGCGGAAAAACATCCGGCCCTCCGGACAGAGCGGCCATGGAACGCCGTCTGGAAAATGTGCCAATGCCAAAGGGTACTCGCATAGAAAAAATCAGTATGAACGGCGTCCCCGCAAGGAAAATTTCCGTGCCCGGTGCCCGGGAAGATTCCGCCATGCTTTTCATTCACGGCGGTGGATTTGTAAGCGGAAGCTCTGCAAGCCCATGCTTTTTCGGCACGCGGGTTGCGGAAAAAACGCACCAGACGATATACAGCATTGATTACCGCCTGGGACCGGAGCATTCCTTCCTAGATGGGCTTGACGACTGCCTGTGTGCCTATCAGCAGCTGCTGAGCAGCCGGATACTGCCGGAAAATATTGTGATTTCCGGAGGCTCTGCCGGCGGGTATATGTCCTTGGCACTTACCCGTAGGATTCGGGAGATGGGGCTGGGCATGCCCGGGGCGTTGGTGCTCCTCAGCCCGTTTACCGGCTTCAGTCCGGAGCCGCCGACTCCATACCAGATTGCGGCAGATTCCATGCTGACATATGACGGCAATGCGCGCGTGATCGAGAGCTACTTCAGCGGCCTGGATTTGAATGACCCGGCAATCAATGTCATTCTGGATGATTTCCACGGCTTTCCGCCGACATATCTTGCGCTGTGCACCGATGAAATCCTCTACGGCGGCATCATGGCGCTTGCAAATAAGCTTGGGCAGGCGGCGGTTGCCTGCGATGTCCATATTCGCCAAGGCTGCTGTCACTCCTTCTCTCTGATGGCAACGCCGGAGGGAGTTCGAGAGGCAGAATGTGCCGCCGCATTTTTGCTGGACATGGAGCGCGGTCTTCCGGATTTGCCGGAGGTTACCGCAGAAAGCATTAAAGCGCGGTTTTCAGGCAGCGTAAAAATCTGAATAAACTTTGAAAAAAGCTCCGAACAGATTTCAAATTCTCAGCGGCTTGTTCGGAGCTTTTCCTGTAACAGAAAGGCAAAAGAGAACAATGAAAGTACCTGTAGGAAATCCTTATCTCCCCAATTTTGAATATGTTCCGGATGCGGAGCCCTATGTTTTCGGCGACCGCCTGTATGTATTTGGAAGCCATGACCGTTTCGGTTGGGACGATTTTTGCGTCGGCGATTATCAGGGCTGGTCAGCACCGCTGGATAGCTTAAGCGACTGGCGCCATGAAGGGACAATTTACCGCCGGGATCAGGACCCGCTTTACGAAAAGAATATTGAGGCCTGCCGCATGTTTGCACCGGATGTTGAAGTCGGGGCAGACGGAAAATATTATCTGTATTATGGGCTTTCTCACACGGGAGAAATCCATGTGGCGGTATGTGATACACCGGCAGGCCGCTATGAATATCTTGGCCCTGTCATTCACCCGGACGGCACTGCGCTTGGAAAAAAGGATGGGGATCCCTTTCAGTATGACCCGGGTGTACTGCGGGACGATGACGGGCGAATTTACCTGTACTCGGGGTTTTGCTTTGACAGTTCAAAAATCGTGAAATTCAAGGGCCTTCCGGAAAACAGACGGGGAGCTTTCGTTTATGAGCTCAGCCAGGATATGCGTACGGTAATCACAGAGCCAAAGTATATTGTGCCGTGCTGGTGCAATTCTGCCGGAACGGGCTTTGAAGGGCACGCTTTTTTTGAGGCCTCCTCCATTCGGAAAATTGGAAATACATACTATTTCATTTATTCCTCGGAGCAGGGACATGAGCTGTGCTATGCAACATCCTCTTCCCCCGTATCGGGATTCCAATTCCGCGGAACGATTGTCTCCAATGGGGATATCGGATACGGCAGGCGAACTGATCGCGTGAACTATACCGGCACCAACCACGGCAGTATCGTCCATCTGCCGGACGGATGGTATGTATTCTATCATCGTCAAAGCGGCGGTTCCCCATACGCACGGCAGGGCTGTGCCGAAAAAATTGAAATTCTGCCGGATGGGTCTATTCCCCAGGTACGTGTTACATCCACCGGACTTGGCGGCTGCCCGTTCCCCGGAAAGGGCACCTACGGCGTATTCCGGCTGTGCGGTCTGAAAAGCGCGTCGGGTGCCTGCGAGTATGCCGCAAAAACAAGAGTAGATGATACGCACCCCTATCTGACGCAGGACGGCCCGGATCGGGAAGATACGCCGGGACAATACCTGCACAATCTGAAGAATGGCGCATCCGTCGGATTCCGTTCCTTCCGTATGGATCACATCCGTACAATTGTAATTACATGCAGAGGAAATGCAGAAGGAACGCTGGAGCTTTGCAGCGGAGAACAGGGGCCTGTCATCGGAACAGCATCCATATTGCCTGAAACGGCGTGGCACAGCGTAACCTGTGAAATTTCTCCGCAAAAGGGAGAGGCAGATCTGTGGATGGTTTATCGCGGATCCGGCAGTTTGGATTTAAAGGATTTCACACTGGATTGAAGGGGAAATATATATGAAAAGAAATGATATTCTCTCCCGCATGAATGTTGATGTGCCGGATTCGTCGCATATCCGTGTAATCATCTCGTCTGATGTGCGAAATGAAGCGGATGACCCCTTCGCCATTGCCCATCAGCTGCTGACGCCGCAATTTGACATCTGCGGAATTATTGCGGCACATTTTGCAAAAAAACATTCAGGAAACACAATGGAAGAAAGCTATCAGGAGCTGCAAAAGCTTTTGGCCGCTGCTGATATTACCGACGTACCGGCTTTACGCGGGTGCATGGAACCTCTGCAAAGCAAGACAGATGCACCCGAGAGTGAAGGCACTGCTTTCCTGATCCAGGAGGCACTTCGTGACGATCCGCGCCCGCTGTATGTAACCTGCCAGGGGGCCCTGACAGATGTGGCTGCTGCTCTGAATCGCTGCCCGGAAATTGCGAAAAAGATAACCATAGTCACTACGATCGGCGGTCCGTACCCCAATGGACGCATGGAATTTAATTTGCTGCAGGATATTGCGGCAGCCCAAGCGGTATTTGACAGTGAGGCAGAGGTTTGGCAAATTCCGCAAAATGTGTATGCGCAGGTTGAGGTTACACTGCCGGAGCTTGCCTGCAGGGTGCGGCCTATGGGCTCATTGGGAAAATACCTGTACCATGAAATCTCTGATTATAACATGACCACACACTATCGCGAGGATGATCTGCGTCTTGGCGGGAACTGGTGCCTTGGAGACCAGCCGGTTGTTTGGGCATTGCTCTCCACATGGCGGCGGCGTTTGTTTCATACGGAAAAAGCTCCGATTTTTCAGCCGGATACGACCTATTTGCCGAATCCGGCAGGCAAAGAAATACGGGTTTATGACCAGGTCGATGTACGGATGCTGATGGAAGATTTTTACGCGAAGCTGCAGTTGGCATATGGAACCATATGATTTTCCTCATCTGATTTAAAAATTCGGGCGTTCGAAACACGTTGCGCATTTCGAACGCCCGAATTTTTTGATCAGTCTAATTCTGCATCGTGAAAATATAGATCGGGTTCTGGGCGGTCATCAGGCGGTAGCTTCCGAGGCAGCGGTCTCGGGAGACGTTGACGCACACGGCTTCGGAGACAGAAAACTGCTTCATGCAGGCGGTGAGCTCCGCGATGGACTCCAGCGTGACTGCCGTCGCAGCAATGCGGACGCGGGGATTCCTGTCCGTCAGCAGGCGGATAATCTCCTGCATATTTCCGCTGGTGCCGCCAAGAAATACATGGGTCGGTGCGGGCAGGTCAGCACAGCACTCCGGCGCCGTGCCGAAGACAACATGCACATTGTCCGTATGGAAGCGGCTGATATTCTGCTTTAATACCTCCACAGCCTCCTGCCTGCGCTCAATGGCATATACATGCCCACAGGGGGCTGACAGAGCCATTTCAATGCTCACGCTTCCGGTTCCGGCCCCCACATCCCATATAATTGCATCCTCCGGCAGGGCAAGCTTTGAAAGGCACAGGGCGCGGATCTCGCTCTTTGTCATGGGCACGGAGGGGGTGCGGAAAAAAGCTTCGTCCGCAAGCCCGGGCGTATGGTGCCATGGTGCATCCACCGGCTCCAAAAGTGCCGCGCACAGCGGGGCGAAAGAGCTTGTGCTGAACGCCTGCGCGGTGCCGACGGCGATTCGCTCCTCCGGATAGCTCAGATTTTCACCGACGGAAACCTTGACACTGCCGAATCCGGCATCTGTCAGGCGTTTGCAGAGCATGCCCATGCCGTTTTCTCCCCCGACCAGGGTGAACACTCTTTTTCCCTGGGACAGAGGCAGCAAAATGGGATTTTCTCTCCCATGGAGCGTGACACAGGCAACATCCTCATAGGAAACGCCGAGCTTTGCGCACAGATATACCAGGGAACTGATGCCGGGGATTACCTCTGTTTTGCAGCCCTCCAGCAGAGGCAGAAGCTTCTTTGCACCGCTGAAAAATCCAATGTCTCCGGACATTGCCACAGCGAATCGACGGTATTCATCGTGAGAAATGATAAAATCCCGAATTTTTTCCGGCGCAACGGCGTCATAGGCAAATTGCCCCGGTGCTTTTACGGCCTCCAGCATCCTTTTCGCGCCGATGACGCAGTCGGCGCGTGCAAGAGCCTCCTGCGCCTGCGCGGTTTGCAGGCTGCGGCTTCCCGGGCCGATTCCGATGACGGAAACCTCCCGAGCGGCTTTGAAGCCGAAGCGTGTGCAGAGCATGGAAATGGTTCCCTCCAGGTCCAGCCCCTCCCGCTGGGGCGGCCGTCCGATGACGATGGGAATGACACCGGTGCCTTTTGCCGCAGACATTTTTTCATCGAATCCCCCGGCAACACCGGAGGCCTTCGTGACCATATAGGCGGCATTTACCGTCCGCAGCATGGCAATATTCAGTTCCTTTGAAAAAGGCCCCTGCATGGCAAGAATATGGCTTGGCTGCAAGCCCGCCTCCCGGCAAAGCCGCAGAGACTCATCCATGGGCAGCACCCGGGCGTAAGCGCGGGATGCAAAGTCCGTGAGGGCGGAATACAGATGGAGCTCCTTGCTTCCGGTTGTCAGCAGAATATTTCCAACGGTTTTGTCCAGATATGCGGCCGCTTCCGGAATACTCTGCACGAAAATCGCATTCTTTGGAATGCAGGAATCGTCCCGCAGCAGGCGGATATATTCCGTGCCGACAGTCCGGCAGGCGGCAGCAATGTTTTCCGTAACAACAGCTGCATAGGGGTGCGTCGCATCAATGACGAGATGGAAGTGCTCCCGCAGAAACAGCTGCTCCATTTCTTCCTGGGATAAGCGGCCGGAGGAAACTGTCAGATTTTCATATGCAGGGAGGAGCGTCTGCCCGTACTCCGTGGCGACGCAGGCAGTTACTTTGGCATCCTGCGTGCTCAAAAAAGTGACCAGCTCCCGTCCCTCGGTGGTTCCCGCAAAAATACAGAGCTTATACATCGTGATACCCTCTGGGGGTGACCAACTTCCCCGCTACCACCTTGGTCATTGCATTGCCGATGAAAACAGTGCAGAACATGTCAACATCTGCCGTGCGAAGCTGCTTCAGCGTTAAAATATCCGCGCTTTCTCCCTCACGTCCAATGGCATGGGCAACGCCGCACAGGCGATCCTCCGGCAGATGCCTTAACAGGATATCGCAGGCAGCGCGCAGATTATCCGGCCGCCCCTTGCTCCTGGGGTTATACAGCACGATGGCCAAATCCGCCATTGCCGCATACTCCAGCCTCTTTTCAATTTTTTCCCAGGGCGTCAGCCGGTCACTGAGGCTGATTACGGCAAAATCGTGAGTCAGCGGCGCACCCAGCAGCGCACCACCGCTGCAAGCGGCGGTCAGACCGGGGATAATTTCTATCTCCGGTGTATTTTCCTCACCCCGCAGCTCGTACACCAGAGCCGCCATTCCGTAAACGCCGCTGTCACCGGAGCAGACCAATGCCACGTTTTTTCCCTTCGCCGCTTCCAGCGCCAGGCGGCATCGCTCCGCTTCCCGTGTCATGCCGGTCGTCAGAAATTCTTTTCCCGGATAGCGGTTCTTTACAAGGTTTACATAAACTGTATATCCTATGATCGCGTCGCACTCACGAAGGGCACGGTCGGCGGCAATGGTCATGTTCTCAAAATCTCCGGGGCCAATGCCCACAACTGTCAGCTTGCTCAAAAGGAAACCTCCCATGCTTTCTGCGCCAGTGCAACGGTTACACCGTCTCCGGCGCATTTTTTTACAATGATTTTTTCCGCACCGATCATGGCGGCGCGTTCACATACGTTATCAACGCCCGTAATGCGTGATACAAATTCCGAGCCGCTGAATTCGCCGGGTACATCATTCAGCTCTGCAGCACTGTAAAAGCGGATGGGCAAGCCTCTTTCACGGCAAAATTGCAGCAGCCCATCCTCATGCATTTTCAGGTCGATAGAGGCAGCGGCGCAGACGGCACTTTTATAAATACTGTTTTCCAACAGCATGTTCTGCACCGCATTGGAAATGGCTTCTGACGATGTCCCCCTGCGGCAGCCGATGCCAAGCTGCAGCACCTTCGGAATCAGGTGCAGCGTTGCGTCAAAGGGGTCATTTTTATGATACCCAATGTAAATCCCGATTTTTCCGGCACTTCCGGCGTATGTTCCCGCCGGGAGCTTCTCCGGCAGGGGAAAATCCGAGCAGATAGGCACATCGCCCTCCAGAATGGCGGCAGATACCGCCTTTGCATCCTTCAGACTGCCAATGATATAGCCATTTGCGGCAGCCCAGGCATCCACGGAGAATCGGTGGTTGATATCCGTCGCAGTGGTAATTACCGCAGCTGCTCCAAGCAAATCCCCGATTTTCTGCGCCAGCGCGTTTGCGCCGCCAATGTGCCCGGAGAGAATCGGGATGACAAAGTGCCCCAGCTCATCTATGGCAATCACCGCAGGGTCCAGGGCCTTGCTGCGCAGGTGAGGAGCGATTTCGCGCACGGCAATACCTACGCTGCCGATAAAAATCAGCGCCCTTGCAGCCCTGAACAGTCCGGCGTAAAAGTCCGGAAAGGGTTTTGAGATAGGGGAAAAGGGTGCCTCTGCGATACGCTCCGGTGCGAAAAGGGAAAATTCCTCTTCCGTTTCCTCCTTCAGCACGGAGACAACCTTTTGCGCTGTTTCACAGCCGGTGCGGCTGTAGGCAATCACCGCGATCAAGCCTTTGCCTCCCGAAATTCCGTGGAAAATCCCGGGTGGTACAGCAGCGACCGATTTACCTCGCTGCCGAGGCAATCCCCCACGATAATCAGACTCGTTTTGGTTAAGCCGTTTTCCGTTACGGTTTTATGCAGCTCAGAAAGAGTACAGCGGAAAATTTTTTCATCCGGCCAGGTGGCTTTATATACAATGGCTACGGGCGTATTCTCCGAGTAGCCGCCGGTCAGAAGGTCCTCCTGAAGCTGTCGGGTCAGACTCGTGCTGAGGAAGAGCACCATGGTAGCGCGGTGCTCTGCAAAGGAGCGGACAGACTGCCTGTCCGGCACAGGAGTTTTCCCTGCGGCACGGGTGATGATCACGCTCTGGCTGACCTGGGGCAGGGTATATTCTGCCCGGAGGGACGCGGCCGCGCCGCAGAACGCGCTGACCCCGGGGCAGACATCGTAGGCGATCCCCAGCTTGTCCAGCTCGACAAACTGCTCATGTACAGCGCCATAAATACTGGAGTCACCGGTGTGCAGGCGGACGGTTGTCTTCTTCTCCGCCTCCTTCTCCCGAATGACTGCAATAACCTCCTCCAGCGTCATTTTTGCGCTGTCGTAAATTTCACAATCCTTGCGGCAATATTCCGTCAGAAGCTGCGGATTTACCAGGCTTCCCGCATAGATGACGGCGTCACACTGGTTCAGCAGCTTTGCTCCGCGCACGGTAATCAGGTCTACAGCGCCGCTTCCGGCACCCACAAAATGAACCATAATTCCCTATACTGTCAAAATGGCAGTATTAAACCTCCTCAGATGGAAATGATGTGATTTTTTTCAAAAGAGCCCTCGCGTTTTCGCTTTCCCCCAGGATGCCATATACCTTGGAGAAGGTCAGCACGCCGATTTCCGTTTCTTCCCCCGCACGGCGGCAGAGGTGGAAATGAATGCGGCGCACAACCCGCAAAAGCGTTTCGGAGTCAATCCCGTTTTCTTTCAATATCCGGATCGCGTCATCGCACGCGGCACAGTCCAGCATTTCATCCAGACAGCCCGGCTTCAAGCCCACTGCCCCGGCATGTGCCGCCAGAATTTCCATGCGGCAGTCCCCATATTTGGAGTGGGTATTCATCATGCCGCCTGCGATCTTAACAAGCTTGCCGATGTGCCCAATGAGAAGAATGCCGCGAAAATGCAGATCTTTGCAGATATCAATGGCGTCACCGATAAAGTTCGAGGTCTGCACGGCAAGGTTAATATCCAGCTTCAGCGCGTCCCGAATAAACTCCGCTCCGTAATTCCCCGGTGTCAGGAGCACGTACTCACAGCCGTTTTCCCGCTTCTGCCGCAGCTCAACCCGGATGGTATCCACAAGTGCCTGCTCACTCATGGGTTCCACAATGCCAGTTGTGCCCAGAATGGAAATGCCGCCCACAATCCCCAGCCTGGGGTTGAAGGTTTTCACGGCGAGGGCTTCCCCCTCCGGCGCGGAAATCATGACGGATAATCCCCCATGATAGTCGCACAGGCCCATGACCTCCTGAACATTTTCGGCAATCATTCGCCGGGGCACCGAGTTGATGGCGGCGTTTCCGACAGGCTGGTCCAGGCCGCGCTTTGTGACCCGGCCGATGCCCCGACCGCCGTCTATGGTTACGCCCGGAGAGGCACAGCGGGATACAGCCGCAAAAATCAATGTGCCGCCGGTCACATCCGGGTCATCGCCGCTGTCCTTCTGCACAGCGCAGGATACGGCATTTTCCCCCATCGTAATGGAGCGGATTGCCAGAGTCAGGCGGATTCCCTTCGGGGTATCCAGCGTGACACTTTCCTTCCGGTAGCCGGTGAGCAGCATCCATGCCGCTGCCTTTGCCGCCGCGGCAGCACAGGAGCCGGTGGTATAGCCCAGACGCAGGTGCTTCCCGTCCCGTTCAATATATTGCTGCATCATCGCATGATCCGGTACAGCATGGCATTGCAGATGGCGGCGGCCACATTGCTCCCGCCCTTGCGCCCTCTGGCAATGATATGGGGCACATCCGACTCGATAAACAGCTCCTTGCTCTCCACCACATTCACAAATCCCACCGGGACGCCGATTACCAGCGCCGGGTGAACCTCTCCTTTTTCAATCAGCTCATGCAGGGAAACCAGGGCCGTCGGAGCATTTCCAATGGCAAAGATGCAGGGCTTTTCCAGACGCGCCGCATGCTCCATGGATACGATTGCCCGGGTAACACCCCGCTGCTTTGCCTCCGCCGCAACATCCTCATCGGACATAAAGCAGTGCACCTGCCCGCCGAGCTTCCCCAGAATGGTTTTGTTGATGCCGGATTTCGCCATTTGCGTATCCGTTACGATGTCGCAGCCGCCGCGCAGAGCCTCGATGCCCTTGGCAACTGCATGCTCGGAAAAAACAAGGTTTTTCACATAGTCAAAGTCTGCCGTGGTGTGAATCACCCGCTTGATGACAGGCTCATTCTCCGGATCCAACTGCGTATCCCCAAGCAGCTGCGTGATAATTTCAAAGCTTCGTTTTTCAATGTCCATCGGCTTTATATTTTCAAACATGGGTTGAACCTCTCTCCTAACACCCTGCGTGCTTTTTGCGCAGGCAGGCATCATAATAGTTCTCGGCAAAATTCAAATTGGAATAGAAATGAAAGTGGGGGTAGCCTGCGTAAAGTGTATTGCCTGCAGCGGCGCAGTCCCAGCTGCGGCCGCTTGCCTTCACGGCCGTGAAGGCATCTCCCGGGGAGGTGCAGTCCCAATGGTGAAATTCGTGGGCGGCGATGGCATCGCCGGCACGGCACAGCAGATTATCCTGCTTCGCACGCAGGGTGATATAGCCAAAGCGGGTGAGTCTGCCGGTGTCGAAGCATTCTCCCTTCAGATAGCCTGCCATTTTTCTGCCGGAAATTTCCTGCGTCAGGTACATGAATCCGCCGCACTCCGCAATGCATGGCACACCCTGCTCCAGTGCATCGTGAACAGAGCGCAGCATGGAGCGGTTCTCGCTCAGATCGTCGGCATAGAGCTCCGGATAGCCGCCGCCAAGGTATAACCCGTGAATGTTTTCCGGCAGAGCCAGATCCTCAAGGGGGCTGAAGGGAACGATTTCTGCCCCCATTTCCCGCAGGGCGTCCAGGCTGTCTTCGTAGTAAAAGCAAAAGGCATTGTCCCGCGCAACGGCAACCCGGACACCCTCCTTATGGGGAAGCAATATCGGCTCGGCATGAAGCTCCGGTGCACCATCGGCGAGAGCAAGCAGCGTGTCTATGTCAATATATTTTTCCGCCTGCGCGGCCAGCTGCTGCATTTTTTCACGCAGATTTTCAACTTCATCGGCAGTAACCAGCCCCAGGTGGCGGCTGGAAAGCTCTGCCTGCGCTACCTTTGGCAGAAAGCCATAGCACCGAATGCCGCAGGAGCTTTCAATGGCTTCCTTCAGCGGACCATAGGACATGGGCGTGCACTGGTTCAGGATCACACCGCAGATGCCGGAATCCTCATGAAAGTGAAGAAAGCCCTGAATAACAGGCACAACGGAGAGAGCCGCGCCCTTTGCGTTTACAATCAGTATGGTCGGTGTATCCGTGACGCGGCTGACATCGTAGGAGCTGGCCTTTTCACTGGTCAAGCCCAGACCGTCGTAGTAGCCCATTACCCCTTCAATGATGCTGATATCCCGGTCAAGGGCATTTTTTCCAAGCAGCCAGCGAAGGGTGTTCTCCGTAAAGAAATAGAGATCCAGATTGGCACTTTTGGCGCCGATGATGCGGCTGTGAAACATGGGGTCGATGTAATCCGGCCCGCATTTGAATGCGCCGACCTGCAGCCCACGGTTTACAAGAGCCTGCAGGACGCTGCAGGTCACGGTCGTCTTGCCGCAGCCGCTGCTGACTCCGGCGAACAGCAGTCTTGGAATGTGCATAATGGCTCCTCCAAATAAAAAAAGCGGCAGCCTTTTTAGGCTGCCGCAGGCGTTTTTCTGCAAGCAGAGAAGCGACTCCGCTCCTGTTCCGGAAGCGGAAGGTCAGATTCCGAAGCAGGTCTCCTGACTTATGCGTCAACAGAAATCACCGGCCTTCTCGGATCGCTCCAATGGCCCACTTTCGTGAAGCGTGACTTCCTTCGCACTTACAGTGGCGGTACCGTCCCGGATTTTCACCGGGTTCTCTATTCTCCGCGGCAGCCCATACGGCTTCCGCAGCACTTCGGTCAAGTTTCGTGCCTATCATACTGTTTACGCGGAATTTTGTCAAGCGCACTGCCGCGTCATTGGAGGGTGCTAATTTTGCTCTGATTCCTCAGATGCTTCCTCCTTGGCGGGCTGTACCAGGCCGGCCACGTCGGATACCGGCAGGCTGAAGGCAATTCCATGGGCCTTCTTTGCCATACCCATCTCCTTATAGATCGCGTTGAGGACAGTATCCCGGATGGACTTCTCCACCACCATCATCAGCATTTCCTTATCGGCGTGGAGTGTAATCCCGAAGAATGCAGCCGCATCCTCCTTCACAACGCCCCGGGCATTCAGTATGGTCCCGCCGCGCACGCCGTGCTCCCTCGCAATCTCCATGACATCCTCGGCATAGCCGGAGTTTACGATTGCGAAAATTACCTCATGGTCATTTGTTTTCATGTATTTTCCCCCTTGCCCATTCGATTGTCACTCAGGAACCGATACAGGTTCACGCCGATTACGCTTGAAAGCGGAACCGCGAAGGAAATTCCCTTTCCGTTGCGGATGGTGTGAAACTTTTCTTCCAGGCAGTTCATGGCGTCATCTACCGTATTTTCACGCATTACACTCAGGATAACCGCTTTTTGCGGCTCCAGTCCCAGCAGCTCCAGCAGCTCCGAATTGGCGGTGCCGACGCCGCCGACCACCATCTGGAAATTCACATCAAACTGGCTCAGTACATCCAGATAGAAGTCCGCCTTGCGTCTGTCGACAACGGTAAACAGGAGCTTCAGCTTCTTGATTGCGGAATCGTGTACAGTGTTGTCCATAAAAGCTCCCCCTTAAATGAAATTGATGATCTGCTGGTCGTCGGCATCCAGAATGCGGCGCATTGCGCGGCGTTCGCCAAGCTTTTCCGCGATAATCCCCTTAAAGCCCAGCAGCTGAATGGTAATCAGCGGTGCCATTGCAACCAGTGATACGACGCCGAACGCATCCGCAAGCACAGATGCCTCTCCCTGCAGCTCCACGCAGGCACCCACGGCCAGCGGCAGCAGGAAGCCTGAGGTCATCGGGCCGGAAGCCACGCCGCCGGAATCAAAGGCAATGGCGGAATATACCGACGGAACGAAGAGGCTCAGCAGCAGCGAAAGGAAGTATCCCGGAACCACATAGTAAATCAGGGAGAAGTCGAATACAATCCGCAGCATGCTCAGCCCGATTGCACTCCCTACACCGATGCACAGCCCCATCATCATGGACTTCCGGCTGACGAGGCCGCCGGTTACATCCTCCACCTGTTTATTCAGCACATGCACGGCAGGCTCTGCCAGCACGACCAGCACGCCCACGATAAATCCGAAAACGACAAGCAGAGGCCTGCTTTCGGCAGCCAGTGCCCGACCAATATGATATCCGATGGGCATGAATCCCACATTGATGCCGGTGAGGAAAAGTACCAGTCCCACATAGGTGAAGAGCACCCCCAGGGCAATCCGCTTCATAGTACGCTGACTCATGCTCAGAAATGTCAGGCGGCAGATGATAAATACCCCCACGATCATCCCAAGAGCAATCGCCACCTCCTTGCATGTGCTCAGGGCAGTGGACGCAAAAGCACCGGCGATATCCTCACTGATGGTATAATCCGGAACGGCGTAGCTTAAAGTGCCGGAGGAGGAGATTCCCAGCAGGAGAACTGCCAGCATCGGCCCAACGGAGCAGAGCGCGACCAGACCGAATGCATTTTCACGAATACGGCGGTCTCCCAGCACATTTGCAATACCGACACCGAGTGCCATAATAAAGGGAACCGTAATGGGCCCGGTTGTGACGCCCCCGGAGTCAAAGGCTACGGGAAGCAGGGCGCTGTTCCCCCGCTCCAGCAAAAGAAGCGACAGAGAAAACAGCAGCATGTAAAACAGCATCAGCATCTGCGACAGTGAAACCCGAAACACGATTTTCAGTACCGCCGCAACCAGAAAAATGCCGACACCGAGGCCGGTGCATACGATCAGCACCGTGCCGTTCATGACGGTACTTACCTGACTTGCCAGCACCTGCAGGTCAGGCTCCGCAATGGTAATCAGCACACCCAGCAGGAAGCAGACGGTGCACAGCAGCCCCAGCTTTTTCTGACGGGAAAGGCCAGCACCGACGAGGGTACCCATGGGGGTCATTGCAAGGTCCGCTCCAAGACTGAACAGGCCGATTCCAAGCACCAGCAGCACGGCACCGATGGTGAATGTAATCAGCTCCGCACCTGAGAGCTCCAGAATGGGGGTCAGAGAGAGCAGGTACACGAGCACCGTAACCGGCAGCGCTGAAATAAGTGCTTCTTTGATCTTAATCTTTAATTCCTTCAAGGCTTTTCTCCTTCTTTGAAAATTTGAGGTTACTATAACCGAAAAATGTGAATTCGGCAATATCAAATTATTTTTTGAAAGCGTAAAAATTGCGGATTTCGCTTCCGTATTTTCAAAGGCTCTTCACGGACACCTTTACGGTAAGGGTACGCTGGTTCGACGTATGCTTTCGGAAACGGAACTCTGAGTTTTGCACAAAGGGAAAGATGAGAATGCGCAATTTTGCCAAGCGCAAAATTTGTAAAGAGACAGTGGCTCGCCCTTATATGAGAGTCGCTGCCTCAATTTGTGTTCCCCCGGCATGGAAAACAACCCGGTGGTAAAGAGGCATCACAATTAAATTCTGTTCAACTTGGACATGATTTTCGGGTCAGTACCAATTTTCCCTTTCAGCGTATCCTGTTTCAGCAGTCTCAGCAAGAAATCGGCAGCCGCTGCCGCAGATTTATATCGAGGGAGGGATGATATGAAGTGTCCCGCCCCTATTCGTTTTTCCACTGTTTCGTCGTTCGTCGAAAATGTCTTGATGTACCGGAAAAAATATGATAAACTAAGGCATAAGACAGACAATATGCCGGAGTGAGGAGGGGAGACAGATGATTGCCAGAAAACTGCCTGCGGGGATAGACAATTTCGAAAAGCTGCGAAAAGAAGATTTTTATTATGTTGATAAAACCGGACTGATCACTGAGATTGTGCAAAACTGGTCTGAGGTGAATCTTTTCACCCGCCCGCGGCGATTCGGCAAGACGCTCAATATGAGCATGCTGAAGTACTTCTTCGAAATCGGCGGGGACAAGAGCATCTTTGACGGCCTGAAGGTAACCGGGGACAAGGCCATATGCGAAAAGTATATGGGCAGGTATCCTGTGGTATTTGTTTCGCTCAAAGGCGTGGAAGGGCTTAACTTTGAGGTGGCTTACAAATCACTGTGCGGGGTTATCTTAGACGAGACCCGTCGTCTAAGATTCCTGTGCGACAGCGATAAGCTGGCCGCAGATGAAAAAAGCTTTCTGATGCGAATATTAAACGAAGAATATTCCAATGCTGACATTCGCAACAGTCTGAAAACCCTTTGCTCTCTCCTCGAGAAGCACTACGGTCAAAAGACCATTCTTCTCATTGACGAATATGACGTTCCTCTGGATAAAGCCTACGCTAACGACTATTACACACAGATGATAGACCTCATCCGGGCAATGTTCGGTGCAGCACTGAAGACGAATGATAGTCTTTACATGGCCGTGCTCACCGGCTGCCTGAGAGTGTCCAAGGAGAGCATATTCACAGGCCTCAATAATCTCAAAGTCCATTCCATATCCGACATGAAATTCGATGAGTATTTTGGCTTTACCGATGCCGAAGTTCAAAAAATGCTCGCAGATTACGGGCTTGAGTATCACTATTCCGAAGCAAAGGAATGGTATGACGGTTACCGTTTCGGCGGGCAGGACATCTATTGCCCATGGGATGTTATAAATTATGTGGATGATCTGCGTGACGACCCGGAAGCTGAGGCAAAATTATACTGGATAAACACCAGCGGCAACGACATGGTGCGCAGGCTAATAGACAAGGGTGATGACGGCTCAACCCAAATGGACATAGAGCGGCTTATCGCCGGAGAGACTGTAACAAAAACGCTCAATGAAAACCTCACTCACAGCGAGATAGACAAGAACATAGAAAATATCTGGAGCCTGCTGTATATGACGGGTTACCTCACCACCACAAAGAGGCCGTCGGGTGATCAGTATACCCTGCGGATACCCAACAAGGAAGTTTGTCAGATATTTAAAAAGCAGGTTCTTGAATGGTTCAGGGAGAGAGTGAGAACCGAGGCGGAGACAGAAAAACTTACAGAACTTTACACGGCGTTCGAGACAGGCGGCGTGGAGAAAATTACGGAATTTCTGGATGAGCAGCTACTGGACACGGTGAGCTACTATGACGCGCGAGAATCTTTCTATCATGGGTTTCTGTTGGCACTGCTCAGCACCTGCTCAAGCTGGAGAGTATCGTCAAACATTGAAACCGGCACGGGCCGCTGCGACATTATGGTGCAGCGCAAAGACAGAAAAATCGGTTTCGTTGTTGAGGTCAAGGACGTCAAGGACTACGAAAAGCTGGACGCCGCGTGTGAAGCGGCTATGAAGCAGATTGAGGAGAAGGATTACACCGCCGTTCTGCGGAGATACCGCGTGAAGGAAATCCGGCAATACGCTATAGCCTTCTGGGAAAAGGAATGCCGAGTGGTGGCAAAAAAATCCAGCGTGGAGTACGACGCGTAGGAACACAAAAGACATATAGTCGGATTCGGAAGTACGTAACAGCCTCCCGGAAAAAGGAATCCTAAGGCAGCACCGCACAATTCGTCTGCGGCGAAAAGCTGGATCTTTTGCCCCAATTTTTCAGT
>CAVIFH010000003.1:0-21182 GCA_963641615.1 bacterium
CCGGGCGGGAGGTATCCATTAACGAAGTGGATATCGACAATTTCATTCGCGCAAAGGGAGCTATTTTTTCCGCGATATCTACATTGCTTTCCAGTGTGGATATGAGTGTGGATATGATTGACACGGTCTATGTTGCCGGCGGCATCGGCTCCGGTATTAATATGAAAAACGCTGTTAACATCGGCATGTTCCCGGATGTGGAGCTTGAAAAGTACCATTATATCGGAAATTCTTCTCTGGCCGGCGCCTATGCCATGGTAATGAGTGATCCGGCAAATGAAAAGCTTGCGGAGGTTGCATCCAACATGACCTATCTGGAGCTCAGTACCCACCCGGGATATATGGATTCCTTTGTTGCGGCATGCTTCCTGCCGCATACCGATGCATCGCTGTTCCCCCACAGTGTACAGGAGGGATAGCCCATGCTGGAGGGAATGCACCATGTGGCGGTGATTGCTTCAAATGAAGCGAAGTCACTGGACTTTTATGTAAACAAGCTGGGCTTTACGTTGGTGAAGGAAACATGGCGCCCGGCGCAGCAGGATTATCTGCGAATGCTGCGGCTGGGGGACCTGACCATTGAGCTCTTTATTTGCCCAAATGCACCGCAGCGCGTGACAGAACCGGAGGCCCTTGGCCTGCGGCATCTGGCCTTCCGGGTGACGGATATTGCAGCGGCGCGGGACTGGCTGAATGGGCGGGGAATCGAGACGGAACCCATTCGGGTAGACAGCGCAAACGGAGGGCATTATCTTTTCTTTCGCGATCCGGATAATCTGCCTCTGGAATTACATGATTAAAGGAATAACGACATGCAAATAGAAAACAACAAAGAAGAAGTCCCTTTTGCCCATTATGAGGCCCTGTTTTCCGCTTTGGAACCGGATGAGGTCCTGCAGCGCTTACCGGAGGTAAAGTGGGACGGCGCGGAATTTACGGTGCGTCTGCTTGGCCGGGATTATGCCGTTGCGCACCCCAAATATGCCATTCGCGCAGCCGATGGGGGCGCAATCCCCCCGCTTCCGACGCAGACGTTTATCCTGCGTTACCTCCTGGAAAGCCGCGACGTAAAATGGAACGGAACGTGGAAAACCTTCCGGGAGATGCCCTGGGGGGAGATGTATATCAAGCCCTATACCGGCCGCGTGCTTACCCGTGCGGCGTATTCTTTCGGGACGAAGACAGCTGCGTTTCGCGCGGCCTGTGAGAAAATGAAGGCACTTCCCCTGAAGCACGGGGACGCAGGGTATCAATTTGATCTCATCGGCGGTTATCAGATGCAGATCCTTGTGTGGGAGGGAGACGATGAATTTCCCCCAAACGCGCAAGTGCTTTATTCTGATAATTTCGCGGAAGGGTTTGCCGCGGAGGATCGGGTTGTTGCCGGTGATATTTTGATTTCCTCTATCAAGGCTAATTTTTCATAGAGCGCCGTGTAATTTTATGGTGCTGTAAAAAAATAACGTATGACGCTTCCGCGCAGATACAGCGGAAAGATCGTCATACGTTATTTTTAGTTGCCCGGGTATTGGAAAATCAGCACCCGCTGCATCAAGTCAACATCGGTTCAGGCACGCTGTTTGCTTAACCATTTCATGCACACGAGCAGGAGGACGGGGAAGAGGATCGCAGCCAGAATGCCCATGCGCAGATTGTCCCCCAACGCACCGGATACAAATCCCGCAAGTGTCGGACCGCCGCTGCAGCCGATGTCACCTGCAAGGGCAAGCATGGCAAACAGTGCCGTCCCGCCGCGCCGGATTGCGGCGGATGCCTTGCTGAAGGTACCCGGCCATAGAATCCCCACGGAAAAACCGCAGACGGCACATCCCAGCAGGCTGATGTACGCATTGGGAACCAGAGAAATGCACAGGTATGATGCAATGCAGAGAATGCAGCTGCAGACCATAAAGCGGTCGATGTTCATTCTTTCACCGTATTTTCCGTAAATCAGGCGAGAAAGTCCCATCAGGAATGCAAAGGCCATCGGGCCTGCAAGATCACCGATGGTTTTGCTGACTCCCAAGCCTTGCTCTGCAAAGGTGGATGCCCACTGGCTGACTGCCTGCTCGCTGGCACCGGCGCAGGCCATCATGAGCATCAGGATCCAGAAAAGCCTCATTGAGAAGAGCTCCTTCAGACTTAGCCCCGCTTCACCCTCTGACGTCAGAGAATAAATGGGCGCTTTTGCGAACAGGAAGAAATTTACAAGGGGAATCAGCATCCAGACATATGTCAGAATTTTCCAGTTCTGAATTCCGAATGTGCTGAAAAACAGCGTCGAAATGAGAACAACGCCCATGTGGCCCCAGCAATAGAAGGAATGAAGAAGGCTCATGGCTGTCTCTTTATTGTCCGTGGGGCATGCTTCCAGAATCGGGCTGATAATGACTTCAATGAGACCGCCGCCGATGGCATAGATGATAACGGAAATCAGAATTCCGCTGAAAGCATCCGGCAGAATTTCCGGCAGGATCGTCAGCAGTCCCAGACCGACAATGGTGCAGGCGTGGGCCAGCAGGGCGGACGCCCGGTACCCGATTTTGTCAACGAAACGTGCAGACAGTGCATCAATCAGCATCTGAATGACGAAATTTATCGTAATCAGCATGGTGATTTTGGAAAGGGATATTCCGTAGCTGTTCTGAAATGTGACGAACAGCAGCGGTACAAAATTATTGACAATCGCCTGCACGATGTAACCGACAAAGCAGGCAATCATTGTTTTCTGATAATTTGGCTTCATGTACGCTCCTCCGCGAATTAAGGCAGCACCGCCAACAAGCCCAGCGGCACTTACCGAATTTTCTGTGCTGGTTTTCAGTCACCAAGCCCTGAGATGCATACGGCACCCCGGCTCGGGAAACAGTTATTTTTCCAGAATAACAGGACAGCTGACACTTACAGCCTGGCGGATGTACTCTGCTGCCGCTGCAGGTGTGAGCTTTTGCTGTTCTCCGGTACGCATATTTTTCACAGAGCAAACACCCTCGGCAATTTCGTCTTCCCCGAGAAGTACGGCGAAGGGAACCCCCAATTTGTTCGCATAGGCCATTTTTTGCTTGAATTTCCGCTGCTCGCCATACAGCTGCACACGAATTCCGCTGCTGCGAAGTGTTTCGGCAACAGAAATAGCCGAAGCAATGTTTTCAGTCATGGGCAAAACCAGAGCGTCGGCAGGGGCGCAGGGAAGCCCCGGGTTCAGCAGCCCCTGCTCATCCAGAACATAGAAAAGCCGTGTCAGGCCGATGGAAATGCCCACCCCGGGAAGAGATTTTTCAGTATAGTATCCTGCCAGATTATCATACCGGCCGCCGGAGCAGACGGAGCCGATCTCCGGGTGATCAAGCAGCGTTGTTTCGTACACGGTGCCGGTGTAATAGTCCAGTCCGCGGGCAATGGTCAGGTCAACTGCAAAATTTTCTTCCGGAACGCCAAAAGCAGACAGATTGGCGGTAACGGCCCCAAGCTCAGTAAGACCGCAGTCGAATGTCTCATCTTTTCCTGCATATTTTTTTAATGCATCAATTACCTGTGCATTCGTACCGCGGATGGCGATGAAGGAGAGAATTTCATCAGCCTTGCTTTCGGGAATCCCGCAATCCTCTACAAGAATGGCTTTTACCCTGTCAGCACCGATTTTATCCAGCTTATCCACGGTGCGCATGATGTCGCCGCTCTGCTCCTTCAGCCCAAGCATATTGTAAAAGCCGGTAAGAATTTTGCGGTTGTTTACGCGAATCTGAAAACGGCTGAGCCCAAAGCCACGGAATACTTTGTAAATAATCGCAGGAATTTCTGCCTCATTCAGAATGTCCAGTTTTCCGTCGCCGATAATATCAATATCGGCCTGGTAGAATTCGCGAAATCTGCCGCGCTGCGCGCGTTCTCCGCGATAGACCTTGCTGATTTGAAATCTGCGGAAGGGAAATGCCAGTTCATTGCAGTGCAGAGCAACGTATTTGGCGAGGGGAACGGTCAGGTCAAAGCGCAGCGCAAGGTCGCTGTCGCCCTTCTGAAAACGATAGATCTGCTTCTCGGTTTCACCGCCGCCCTTGGCAAGAAGAATCTGCGCATCCTCAATGGCAGGGGTATCCAGAGGCGCGAAGCCGTAGGAGGCGTAAGTGCGGCGAAGAATGTCAACCATGGTTTCAAACTGAATCTGCTTGTCCGGCAGCAGTTCCATAAAGCCGGAGAGTGTACGGGGTTTTATAATTTCCATTTTACGTTCCTTTCAAGTCAACAAGCAAAAATCCGCCCGCCGGAAAAGGTGGGCGGAATGTAACAGGTGCAGCTTAATAACGTGTCCTGGTGTGAAGCATTTCACGCCAGTCCAGATCACCCCGCTGCAGCCCCATAATAAACATCTCAGCGCTCGCAAGGTTTGTAGCAATGGGCACATTGTTCCGGTCGCAGTGGCGGATGGTTTCAATCATCTGGCTGTCTTCCCAGGGATCATTGTTGGAAGGATCGGTGAAGAGCAGAACCAGATCAATTTCATTGTAGGCAATGCGCGCGTTGATCTGCTGATGCCCGCCTTGCTTATGCGAGAGCAGAAGTGTGATCGGCAAGCCGGTATTGTCGGCAATCAGACGCCCGGTGGTAGCGGTAGCAAACAGGTTGTGCTTTATCAGTACGCTCTTATAAGCGGTGCAGAACTGAACCATCAGTTCCTTTTTCTTGTCATGCGCCAGAAAAGCGATGTTCACAGCAGTCACTCCTTAAATTCGTAGAATATTTTAAAATTGAAATCAAAAAAATTACGGAAGCTCAGCGCCATGGGATGGGGGCATAAAGGCCCCGCAGTCTTGCGGCGATACGGCGGAAATCCTGGGATGCTTCACAGTGATTGGCATACTTTAAAAGCGGAAGGCCAAAGGAAGCGGCAAGGGTTACATGGGGGTCCTCCATTACGATTCCGCAGAGCGGAAGACCGGCGGCATCCATGACGTCATCGATGTTCATGCGTACAGCCCGGAGCATATCTTTTTGTACACGGTTGACAATCAAACGGACATTCTGCTTTCCGCGAAGCTCCAAAAGCTCTCCGACTCTTGCAGCATCCCGTACAGCTGCAGGGCCGGATCCCGTAACAAGAAGGAAAGAATCCGCGGCAGCGCTGACCAGCTGGAATCCGGCGTCCACACCGGCAGGCGCATCCAGAAAAATAAAATCATAGGACTCCCGCGCCTTCTGAAACAGACAGACGAAGGCATCTTCATCAATTTGCTCAGGCTTGCGGTTCATGGGCGCGGTCAGGAAAAAAAGCATAGGGTAGAGACTGTGCCTTGGTATATTGCTGACATCATAGCCAAATTCAGACAGATCCAGAAAGGAAAGTCCTCCACTGTCGGAGATGCCAAGGGAAATATCCAGATTGCGCAGACCAATATCGCAGTCCACACACAAAACTTTTTTCCCGTCTTCGGCCAACGCGGTGGCAATCCCGGCACAAACAGAGGTCTTCCCAGTGCCGCCTTTTCCGGAAACGACTGCAATCAATTCCCCCAAAGCCATCGCGCCCCCATGATTTTTTTTCATTATAAAGCAATATCGCACAAAAATCAATACCGAAAAAGCCTACAAAAAAACAGATATCGGCATTTTGCACTAAAAACGGCGAAAGTTAAGCTCGGTGCAAATTATGTGCTTAAAACATGAAAAAAGAGTTGCATGCCGCCAAAAAGTAGGCTATAATCTATGCGTAAAAATAGGGCACAGACTGCCCACGTATAATGGAAGGATGATTTTCCAATGTTTGATGCGATGATTGAAACTTTGAAGGCAAATCCGCGCAAGATTGTTTTTACAGAGGGCAGTGATGCCCGCATTTTGGAGGCAACTTCCCGCCTGGTAAAGGGCGGATTTCTCACCCCTGTCCTGCTTGGCAAGGTAGATGAGGTGAAGGCAGCTGCCGCCAAGGGCGGATTTGACATTGAAGGTGTCGAAATCCTCGACCCTGAGACATATGCCGGAATGGATGAGATGGTTGACACCATGGTCGCCCTGCGCAAGGGAAAGATGTCGGCAGATGAATGCCGCGCAGCCCTGCACAAGGGAAATTATTTTGGCACCATGCTGGTCAAGCAGGGCAAGGTGGACTGCCTGCTGGGCGGTGCTACCTATTCCACTGCTGATACGGTTCGCCCGGCTCTGCAGCTGGTAAAGACAAAGCCCGGCGCACATCTGGTTTCCTCCTGCTTTATCATGGTTCGCGGGGAAGAGAAGCTGGCGATGGGCGACTGCGCGATCAACATCAGCTACGAGGATTCTGTTGATAAGGAAGGCAACGTTACACTTTCTGCTGCCCAGAAACTTGCAGAGGTTGCCATTGAGACAGCGAAGACTGCCAAGGTATTCGGCATTGACCCGAAGGTTGCCATGCTGAGCTTCTCCACAAACGGCTCCGGCAAGGGGAGCACTGTAAAGCTGAGCCACGATGCCACTGCGATTGCCAAGCAGATGGATCCGGAGTTGATGATTGATGGTGAGATGCAGTTCGATGCAGCCGTTGCTCCGGAGGTTGGTCAGCTGAAGTTCCCCGGCTCCAAAGTGGCCGGATATGCAAACACCTTCATCTTCCCGAACATTGAGGCCGGCAATATCGGCTACAAGATTGCGCAGCGCCTCGGCGGCTTTGAGGGCTACGGCCCGATTCTGCAGGGCCTGGCTGCACCGATCAATGATCTCTCCCGCGGCTGCAATGCGGAAGAGGTTTACAAGATGGCTATCATCACTGCCGCAATGGCTTAATCTTCAAAATGGTTCAGGGGCTGCCAAAAGGCAGCCCCTGTTTCGTTATTTTATGGTTTTTTTCTGCGTTGCGGCGGTTTCGTTGAACTGATTGCGCAGTGTGACGGAGCCGTCTTCATTGAGGACAAGGTAGATCATGCCGCTGTCTATGGGGCGCAACCCATTGCTTGACTGGATTTCCAGTGCATCCAGGGCAATTTCATAGGTGTGCTCACTATAGGAGGCATTTTTGTCATAACCCTGCCATTGGTTTTCCCGCGCGATTTCCTCCAGGAGGCTTTGACCGTATCCGTCGGTTCCCCCTGCTTCACTGCGGTTAATGGCGACCCACATAATCGCGGTTTTTACATTATCGGATCGACCGCTGCCAACGGTGTCAGCCAGACGCGCCAGCGCGGCGGCTTCTTCATTAATCGGTGCTTCCGTCGGTTCGGTAACTTCAGCAGTCTCCTCTATGGTTGGTTCGGTTGCGGTGACAACGCTGACCTCTTCGGTGCTGCGGCTGCCCCGCGGCAGTGCAAGCGCAAGAATAAATAGAATTAAAAGAAGCGGCGACCAGATGCGAATATCAAAATACCACCGTACATCTTCTCCCAAATGGTCAAGAAAGTTTGACAGAAAGGCGGGAAGCCTGAAGGATGCTTTTTTGGGGGTGCGTCTGCGGCGCGGCTCCATCTTTGGCTCTTGCTTCAGTTCCTCGACCGGCTCGTTATTTTCATTCTGCTCCATGGTTGTTCCTCCTATGCCGTCAATCAGCAGGATATTTTCTCTTTCTCCGAAGGCTTTGGCTGTACGCGATGGCGAGAAATTGCGAAATATACAGCCAAGGCTTCCGAACTGCAATAATTCTAACATATTCGGCCCAAAAAGTCAAATTTTTACGTAATTTTGATAGTTATGTCAACTTTTTTAAGAATTATGTAAACGCAATGGCATAGGGAAGACGACACTGCAGCCAGATTGTGCAGTGCTGCCATAAATAAAAAAGGATGCCCGCTTCAAAACGGACATCCTTTTTATCAGAAAATTATCTGTTGATTAATACATTCCGCCGCCCTGTGCAGCTGCTGCGTTTGCGGCAGCGTCTGCTGCGGGATCGGGCTTGTCAGCGACAAGGCTCTCTGTTGTCAGCACGCATGCTGCGATGGAAGCAGCATTCTCCAGTGCGGAGCGGGTAACCTTGGTGGGATCCACAATGCCGGTGGAAATCATATCCACGTACTTCTCCGTAGCAGCGTTATAGCCATAGCCGATCTTGCCGGAGGAACGGATCTTCTCATAAACGACACTGCCGTCTACGCCGGCGTTCTCAGCGATCTGGCGGACAGGAGCCTGCAGCGCGGTAGCGATGATCTTTGCACCGGTGCGCTCGTCGCCCTGCAGAGTTTTTACCAGCTTCTCTACAGCGGGGATTGCATTGACCTGAGCTGTACCGCCACCGGCAACAATGCCTTCTTCAACTGCAGCGCGGGTTGCATTCAGAGCATCCTCGACGCGGAGCTTCTTTTCCTTCATGGCAACTTCGGTCTGTGCGCCGACCTTAATGACGGCAACACCGCCGCTGAGCTTTGCCAGACGCTCTTCCAGCTTTTCACGGTCATAATCAGAGGTGGTTGTCGCAATGGAGGCACGGATCATATGAGCGCGGGCCGCGACATCTTCCTTGCTGCCGTCACCATCTACGATGGTGGTGTTGTCCTTCGTGACAACAACCTGACGGCAATGGCCGAGCTGCTCCATGGTTGCATCCTCAAGGTTCATGTTCAGCTCACTGGAGATAACAGTGCCGCCGGTGAGGACAGCGATATCCTGCAGCATTTCCTTGCGGCGATCGCCGAAGCCGGGAGCCTTTACACACACAACGTTGAATCTGCCCTGCAGACGGTTGAGAAGCAGGGTTGCCAGGGCGTCACCCTCTACATCCTCTGCAATGATCACGAGCTTGCGGCCGGACTTCACGATAGGCTCCAGAACAGGCAGGATGTCCTGAATGTTGGAAATCTTCTTGTCGGTGATGAGCAGATATGCGTCATCCAGTACAGCTTCCATCTTGTCGGTATCCGTGACCATGTAGGGAGAAATATAGCCGCGGTCGAACTGCATCCCTTCTACAACATCCAGACCGGTTTCAGCAGTCTTGCTCTCTTCGATGGTAATAACGCCCTCCGGTCCAACCTTCTCCATTGCCTCGGCAATCAGCTTGCCGACGCTCTCGTCGCCGGAAGAAATCGTACCGACTCTTGCAATGTCATCAGAGCCGTTCACGGGGACGGAGTGCTCCTTGATGGCTTCTACTGCGGCTGCAACAGCCTTTTCGATGCCCTTGCGCATGACCATGGGATTTGCACCGGAAGAAAGATTCTTCAGGCCCTCACGGGTAATTGCCTGGGCAAGCAGTGTTGCGGTGGTGGTGCCGTCGCCGGCCATATCGTTGGTCTTGGTGGCAACCTCACGGATGAGCTGAGCGCCCATGTTTTCATAGGGATCCTCAAGCTCTACTTCCTTTGCAATGGTAACGCCGTCGTTGGTGATAAGCGGTGCACCGTATTTCTTGCCGAGAACCACATTGCGGCCCTTGGGTCCCAATGTTACCTTAACGGTATCGGCCAGCTGGTCGATGCCGGACTGCAGCTTCTTGCGGGCTTCCTCGCCATAAACAATCATCTTAGCCATAGTAAAATTCCTCCTTATTCTGTAACAACAGCCAGGATATCATCCTGCTTCACAAATTTGTAGTCAACCTTGTCGATGGTTACTTCACTGCCGGTAAATTTGCCGACAACAACCTTGTCGCCGACCTTTACGGTCATGGCTACGTCCTTGGTGCCGGGGCCAACGGAAACAACCTCGTAAATTGCGGGCTTCTCCTTGTTGGTGCTTGCGAGAATGATACCGGACGCGGTGGTCTCCTGTGCCTCATGGGCTTTCAGCAGAACATTGTCTGCCATGGGTTTCAGTTTCATATCTATTCCTCCGTTTCATTTATGAGCAGATCGCAGACGATTCGGTCTGCATGTATTGATGTGGTTAGCACTCTTAATCCCTGAGTGCTAACATATCATAGCGCAACCCATTAAAAAAAGCAAGCCCCAAATCATGGAAATCCGTAAATAATTTATGAACTGGAAAGAACATTGTTTTACGTACGGATATGACCTGCAATCTGACGGAAATGCCAAGCCTTGACGCGGCAATGCCTGTTTGATAATATAATACAGGACAGGGGGCGATTGTGTGTGTGCTGCAAGGAAGATGTATACACTCAGCGATATTGCTGCTGAACTGGGCGTAAATAAGGCCACGGTATCCAAGGCAATTTCGGGAAAAGGAAACTTGAGCGATGAGACACGGGCGAGAATTCTGGAATTTACAAAAAAATGCGGCTATAAACCCAATGCGGTTGCACAGAGCCTTGCTCACAGCCGGTCGTTCAATATCGGCCTGATGATGCCAAAGCTGACAGGGCATGGCGGCGGGAACTTTTTTGATGAATGCCTCAGCGGTGTGTACCGCGCGGCATCGGATAACGGATATGATGTGCTGCTGATCATGGGAGATGAGATGAGAACGGCGGATCTTTCACGCCTGATTGATAACCGGAAAATTGACGGCGTAATTGCCATGCGCGCTCTTGTGAAGTCTCCGATTACGGAGTTTCTGAAGAAAAAGCAGTTCCCCTTTGTGCTGATCGGACCGTCGGCAGACGGCGATGTTATCAGTGTCGACAACAATAATCAGGCTGCGTGTTTTGAGCTTACATCCCAAATCATTCGCGGGGGAGCCGAACACCTGATCCTGCTGGGCGGAAGCGAAAACCATTGCGTTACTCTCAGCCGCCTGTATGGTTTTCGGGCGGCATGCAGGGAGGCCGGACTTCCGCAGCAGCGGGAAGTGCTGAATATCGGGGGCAGGGAGGATCTCCTTGAAATGCTGCCCTGGGATGCACTTTTGAATGCGGACTGTGCCGTATGCATGGATGAGTACATCTGCAATTTGCTTATGGCGCAGCTTCGTGCGCGAAATGTGCGTGTACCGGACGATTTACAGGTTGTCAGTCTGTATGACAGCGCAATCCTGGAAAATAATACACCTTCCGTAACCAGCATTCATTTTCATGCAGAGCAGCTGGGGAACGCTGCCGGGAAAAAATTGATCGCTGTTCTGGAGCATCAGTGCGGGAGGCCTGCGCCAATGCCGGGCTATGAAATCGTCTATCGGGATTCTACGAGGAACAAGACAATAACGCAGGAAGAACTTTCGTCATATGAGACAAAATGAGCAGAAAAATATTGTCTGGAATAGCCAATTGACACAAAAGCATAAAAGATGTATACTTTTCTTTAGAAAGGCAACCGGTTGCCTATCGGCTGCCGCAATAACAAGAGGAGGACAAATATATGAAAAAAGTATTTGCTGTAATGCTGGCACTCGCGTTGATTGTCAGCATGGCGTGTGTCGGTGTTTCTGCCGATGAGCCCATTTCCCTTACACTGTGGGGCGCAGAAGAGGATCAGGCGCTTCTTAGTGAACTGGTAGAGAAATTCAAGGCTGCCTATCCGGATCAGACCTTTGATATCCAGATTGGCGTTGAGTCTGAGTCTACCGCAAAGGACACTGTCCTGACCGACGTTGAGGCTGCTGCTGATGTTTTCGCATTTGCAAATGACCAGCTCGGCGACCTGGTTGCTGCCGGTGCTCTGCAGAATCTGAGCGGTGATGTATCTGCTGTCCTGTCTGCGTATGCGGGGAAGACCTTGGACGATGTCCTGGCAGCAAATGGTGAGGGCTCCGTGAATGCCTGCAAGGTGGACGGCAATGTATATGCTTTCCCCATGGGCGGCGGCAACAATTACTTCCTGTACTATGATTCCACAAAAATTTCCGCAGAGCAGGCTGAGTCCTGGGATACCCTGCTTGCTGCAGCCGATGCTGCAGGCGGCAAAGTCGGCATGACTTTGGCTTCCGGCTGGTACAATGCTTCCTTCTTCCTGGGCGCGGGCTTCACTGCTTCCACAAATGAGGACGGCACCACGATGATCGATTGGAACGGCACTTCCGAGAAGGGTATCTCCGGTGTAGATGTTGCAAAGGCAATGTCCGACATCGCTACCAATTCCGCCTTCCTCGCAATTGCTGACGGCGATATTTCCAATCAGATCGCATCCGGTGCGGTATGCGCGGTTGTCTCCGGAACATGGGATGCCGGCGCTGCGGAAACAGCTTTCGGCGAGGGCTATGCTGCATGCAAGCTGCCGACCTTTACCTGCGCCGGTGAGCAGATTCAGATGTCCTGCTTCTCCGGATTTAAGCTGATGGGCGTTAATGCCTACTCCAAGCAGGTTGGCTGGGCAGTTCTGCTTGCGGAGTTCCTGACCAACGAAGAGTCTCAGTCTGCCCGCTTCGCTGCCCGCCAGCTTGCACCGACCAACCTGAATGCAGCTGCTGATGAGGCTGTAAGCACCAATATTGCCATTGCCGCATCCGCTGCGCAGGACGTCTACGGCTCCGTGCAGAACGTCGGCGGAAAGTATTGGGATCCGACTGCTACCTTCGGCCAGATGGTTGCAAACGGTGAGCTTGCGGGCATGGACGATGCAGCGATTCAGTCTGCACTTGATACCATGGTAGAGGGTGTCACCGCTCCTGAGGCGTAACGAATTTGCGCTCTTAAGTAAAAGTTTACAGCCCCATATGCCGAGGCATATGGGGCTGTTGTTAAGAAGACACAAATTCTATGAAAGGAAGAGAACCATGGAAGAAAAGCAATCTCCCTTGTCAGGCGCTGCCATTGCAGTGGGCGGTTTTTTCAGAGCAATCGGTCAGTTCTTTTCTGAATTTGCGCATGCGTTTGCATGCGGAGATGCATTTGTAAAACTGACGCTTTTGTGGTGGGGTGCAGGATATTTTCGCAGGAAACAGTATGCGAAGGCCCTGCTGCTGACAATTTTGGAAGCAGGGATCATTGCATTCAGCTTCGGCTTCGCGATACGCTATGTCCCGAAATTCGGAACATTGGGCACTGTTCAGGCACAGCAGGTGTTCAATATGCAGACAATGAAATCAGAATGGAATGACTATGATAACTCCTTCATGATTTTGCTGTTTTCCCTGTTCAGCTTTGTCGTGTGGGCAGCGGCTGCGGTTGTGTGCCTCCGCAATGTGACCGGCGCATATCAGCTTCAGCTGACAGCAGAGCACGGCGGTCATATAAACAGCTTTAAAGAAGATCTGCACGAGTACTTGGATAAAAAATTTCACATCACACTGCTTTCACTCCCGGTGCTTGGCATTGTGGTGTTTACATTAATTCCTATTTTGCTGCTGATCCTGGTCGCCTTTACCAATTATGACCAGCAGCATATGCCGCCTACCAATCTGTTTACCTGGGTCGGATTTTCGAATTTTGCCGCACTATTTGGCGGAAGCGTCACATCTACCTTTGGATACGCCTTCGCGAAAATTTTGGGCTGGACAATTGTCTGGTCATTCTTTGCAACGCTGACCACCTATTTCGGCGGTATTCTGATGTCGCTGCTGATCAACAGCAAGCTGACGCGCGGAGGCAAGCTCTGGCGCACACTGCTGGTGATTACAATTGCGGTTCCGCAATTTGTGTCGCTTTTGCTGATGCGCAACTTTTTCTCAAATACCGGAATCATGAATACCATTTGCGCGAACATCGGCCTGACGGACTTCCTGAGAAAAATAGGCTGGATTTCGACAAGCTATATTCCCTTCCTGTCGGCTCCGGGGTGGGCGCATGTGATGATCATTCTGATTAATATCTGGGTCGGTATTCCATATCAGATGCTGATTGCGACAGGCGTCCTGATGAATTTACCGGCAGATCAGTTGGAAAGCGCGCGCATCGACGGCGCAAGCCCGTTCCAGGTTTTTAAGTCGATTACCATGCCGTACATGCTGCAGGTAACCGGACCGGCGCTTGTGACGGATTTCGTGAAAAATTTCAACAATTTCAACGTGATTTACCTGCTGACGCAAAGCGTGTATGTGACAACCAACCAGCTTATGGCCAATTCTCAGGCAAAGGAAGTAGACTTGCTTGTCACATGGCTGTTTACACTGACACAGGATTATTACAATTACAAGATGGCTTCCGTGATTGGCATTATGGTATTTGTCGTGTGCGCGGTGTTTACACTCATCGGATTCAACTTCATGATTCGCGGGGATAAGGAGGCGACGTATCAATGAGCGCAATGCAGAGAGATTCTGTTCAGTCTGCTCTTGCAGCGGGGAAAGCAAGGAAAAATGCCAGAATATTTTTTCACAATGTGTTTATAGCGCTGCTGTGCTTTATCTGGCTGATCCCCATCGTCTGGCTGGTGTGTACCTCATTCAGTGCCTATTCCGGCATGAATACATCTACCTTTTTCCCGAAGGAATGGAGTGCGGTACACTATGCGAAGCTGCTGACACCGGATACGGTAAACCAGTTCCCGACATGGTTTTGGAATACCTTTAAAATTGCCTGCTTTACGTGCGTTATTTCCACGTTCTTTGTTTTGATGGTTGCATATGCCATGTCCGTGATGCGGTTTCGCGCGCGCAAGGGCATGATGAATTTTGCCGTGCTGCTGAATCTGTTCCCCGGCATGCTGTCGATGATTGCGGTTTATTTCACACTGAAAACCTTTGGACTGACAAACAGCCATATCGGTCTGATTCTGGTCTACTCTGCGTCTTCCGGTCTGGGGTATCTGATTGCAAAGGGCTTTTTCGATACGGTTTCCCGATCCCTATGTGAGGCAGCGCGGCTGGATGGATGCAATGAGGCGCTGATATTTCTGAAAATTGTGATGCCGACATCAAAACCGATTATTGTATACACTGTGATCAGCAGCTTCCTTACGCCCTGGATGGACTTCGTTTATGCAAAAATGATTCTCAATGCAGGCATTTCCGCTAATTACACGGTGGCGGTCGGCCTGTACAAAATGCTGGAGAAGAGCCTGATTAATACCTACTTTACCCAGTTCTGCTGCGGCGGTGTGCTGGTGTCTATCCCGATTTCCATTCTGTTCTTCATTATGCAGAAATTTTATGTGGAAGGCGTCACAAACGGCGCGGTAAAGGGCTGACGGGCTCTTGCGAAAGGAAATGAAATAATGGATCAGTTTATTGTCAATATCATTCATCGCCCGGAGATGGTGCCGGAGTATGCAGAGAAGGTTACGGGGCAGGGAAAGGCAGAGGACATCGGCCGAAAATCCCTTTTAACGGAAAGCCTGGATATTTTCAGGACACAGCAGCAATGCGCCCACGAAAACGGCTTGAAGACCACAATCCAGATGACTTATGCAAGCTTATTTAACGATGAGGCTGTTGCAATTGCCAAGGAGCATCATGCCCTTTATGGTGATGAAATTGCCCTGAGTCTTCTGGGACTCCCCTGTGAGCAGTTTCGGGAGAAGTACAAGACGAAGGATTTCTGCATCTGGATGTTCTCTATGGAGGATAAGAAAGCCATTGTCCGTGACGTGTTCGGGAAATTCTACGAGCAGTTTGGTTTTTACCCGGAGTCTACAGGTTCATACTATATGGATGCGGAGCTGATCAACTTCATCAAGGCAGAGTACCCCAGTGTCAAGTGTGCCGTTGCAACCTGTTGGGAGGAGGGACCCAAGGCCTACCATACCTGCAATAATTCATGGTATACGTTCATGGACGGCGGCCCCTGGGCCCCTTGGATTCCTTCCAAGCAGAACACACACGCTCCTGCCGCAAATGCCCAGGAGGACAGCGGAATTGTGGCAATTCCGCACCTGAGTCGGGATTTGCTCGCATGTTACGACGGCAACGGCTCCAACTTCGGTACGCATCCGCAAAATGTTCTGCGCGGCATGATTTACGATACAAAGACGTGGGAGTACCCCTATCTGTATAATCTGATTGACCAGTATCGAAGCCTGGCAAAGTTCAATAACGGCTATGCATACAATATGATGTTTGTCGGCCCCGGATGGATGAATAAAATGGGACGCTGGGAAGCCCCTTATGAGCTGCTGAAAAAGTCATATTCTGACGGATGCGCCTATTACGGGCAGCTGAAAAAAGAAGGAAAGCTCGTTGACATGACCATGTCGGAATTTGCCGACTACTACCGCAGTAAAAAAACCTATACGGAGCCGGAGTGTGCACTTTGGCGGGATATTCTTTACGGCAGTGATAAGCAGCTGTTCTGGTATTGTGACCCGTATATGCGCGTGGGCGTCAATATGGATCAGGGCGGCGCAATTTTTGACCTTCGCCCCTATGCTGCAAAGCTGAATTGGCCGGTTGGCATCGGTACGAAGCATGTGCAGGATGCAAGCTATCCGTTCCTGATTCAGGAGAAATATCGTGCCGGTTACTTCACGCATTATGCCGGAGAGGGCACCATTCGCAGCGCGAAGATCTGCCACGGGAGCGAGGAGGTTGATTTGTGCCTCTGCCGCACAAAGGCACACTTTTCCCAGAAGGGAAATGACCGCATTCTGACCCTTGAGCCTGTGGAGATTGCCTTTTCCGACCTGACGGTGAAGCTGCAGACGGTGATCACGTTCCGTGAGGGCAGCAGTGAAATCCGGATCGATCGGAATGTACTGGAAATGTCTTCCCCGGATGCGGATGTGACGATCAATGAATATATGGTCGGCTGCTATGGGACAACGGAGTATGCCGAGGATATGTCCGAATTAACCCTGGGCGTAGATGATCAGGCAATTTCCTATGCGTATAAATGCAGGGAAATTTCCATTGCCAATGGCACGGAAAGCTGGTGCGTGCTTCCACCGATTGAAACGCGGGTCAGTCTCGCGGGAGAGGGACGTGACCATGCGGCATATGTCAAGGAAGGCTACGCATTCAGCCCCATGTTTACGCTGGGATGTACAGGAAAACTCGCAGAAAAGGAGACGTTTACCACATGGCTCAGGCTACAAAAGGCAAATTAAATTACCGCTGCCCATCCTGCTTTATGCGGGATCTGGATATTGATATGTTCTATGATGCGGAAAAAAAGGAGTACTACTGCCTGCGCTGCCAGTTTACGGGAAGCGAGGAACAGGTGCTGAGCATGAATGAAATGGCACGTGTTCGTTATAGAGCGATGCACAGGCGCTTTACGGATTTTGAAGACTTTTCGGCTTAATGAGAAATATGCTGCCGCACGGCTCCATGAGAAGAGCTGTGCGGCAGCATGGTGAAGAGCGAGGAAACGATATGGCGGATTTTGTAAAAGGAATGGACCTGTCTACGCTGCTCGAAGTAGAGGCCTGCGGCGGTGAATTCTATGATGAAAATGGGCCTGAGGACGCAATTGAAATCCTGAAGCGTTACGGCATGAATCTTGTGCGGCTGCGGCTTTGGAATGACCCCTACAGCGAGGCAGGGAAGCCCTACGGCGCCGGAACAAATGACCTTGAAAAAACGGTCCGCATGGCGAAGCGGCTGAAAGCAGCCGGCATAGACTGGATGCTTGATTTTCATTACAGCGATTTTTGGGCGGACCCGGGAAAGCAGACAATTCCCAAGGCATGGTGCGGCATGAATGTGCAGGAGCTGACAGAGGCAGTGCATTCCTACACCGGCTCCGTACTGCGATTACTGCTCCGGGAGAAAGCAGCTCCCGCAATTGTGGCGGTGGGAAATGAACTGACCAATGGTATGCTCTGGCCTTACGGAAAGCTGCCGGAATATGAGAATCTGATTGGCTTCCTGAATGCCGGCATTCGAGCGGTGCGGGAAGAGCTTCCAAATGCGGAGGTGATGCTCCACCTGGATAACGGCGGCAATTGTCAGATGTACCGCAGCTGGTTTGACCGGTATTTTGCACAGGGTGGGCTGGACTTTACGTACATCGGCTTGAGTTATTATCCCTTTTGGCACGGAACACTGCAGGATTTGCAGCGCAATATGCACGAGTTGGCACAGCGCTACCACAAAAAGATGATTGTGGCAGAGGTGTCAACGGGGTTTACAATGGAGGATTATGCGTCCTATGAGCAGCTTCCGGAAGAGAAGCGAAAGGGAATGGCGATAACGCAGCAGCTTGCGGAGAAAGTCCCCTACCCGATGACCCCTGCCGGGCAGTCAAGGTTTATGCAGGATTTTATGGAAATCATTCGAAACGTACCGGATGACCTTGGAAAGGGATTTGTATACTGGGAACCGGCATGGCTCCCGGTGCCGGGCTGCGAATGGGCTACAGATGCAGCACTTGCATACACGGGCGAAGCCGGGCCCGGCGGAAACGAGTGGGCAAACCAGGCTCTGTTTGATTATACAGGGCACTGCCTTCCTGCGCTCAAGACCATTCGAGATTTTTGACGTGGGAGAGAAGCATGATGGAAAGTATCCCTGATCGCCGCCGCGTGCCCCATATTGATGTAAACGGAGATACGCTCCGCATTTTTGCGGGGGTGACAATGCTGTGCTTCACCGTGAGCATGTCGGTGATTCAGAACGGGCTGCTTGGTGTGACATCCTTGTCAGCGGAGCAGCTGCATGAGCTCCTGACGGCAGAACCGGAGAAAATGGTTCTGGCCAGTTGGGCTGCTGTGCTGCAGCTCATTGGCGGCCTCTCAATTCCGGTGCTTTCATTTCTGCTTACGGAGCGCTTCCTGAATACGAAGAAGTATGGGCAGGATCTGCTTTCCCTGCTGGCAGCGGCATTGATCAGTGAGGTGCCGTATGATATGGCCATGAGCGGAAAATACGTTTATCTGCCCAGCCAGAGCATGATGCTGTCGCTGCTGATTGCATTTATCATGCTGTATGGTCTGCGACTGTTTGCGGCGAGCAAAGGAGTGCAGATCGTAATTGTCCTGGCGGCATTGCTGTGGGGCAGCTTCTTTCGCGCGGAGTTTGCACCGGGGCTGATACTGCTGACGGCGGTATTTTACCTTTTTCGAGGGGAGCCAAAGAAACGGGCTGTTTGCAGCTGCATTGTTGGGCTGCTGTATGTTACCGCGCCAATCTCGCATTTTGTTTGGAAGCGCTATAATGGGTGCAGCGGGCATCCCTGCGGGATGTATATTTTTATGGCAGCGTATCCGCTGCATTTGCTGGTACTCAGCTGCATCGGAAGAATGATTTAACGCAGGCCGCAGCCTGATGGGAGGAGAAATGTATGAAAAAGCTACTGACCGCTGTCCTCAGCGTGATTGTTGCCTTGATGAGCCTATGTGTGGTTTGCAGCGGCGAAAATACAGATATTTTTGTGGAGAAGGTTGAAAATCTGCCTGATGGATTTGTGATGGGAGCCGATGTGTCCAGCCTTCTTGCGCTGGAAGAAAGCGGCGTTGTCTATCATGACTTTGAAGGAAATGAAGCGGATATGCTGAAGGTCCTTGCTGATGCGGGTGTGAACTGCGTCCGAGTGCGTGTATGGAATGATCCCTTTGATGCGGACGGAAACGGATATGGCGGCGGAAACTGCACGCTGTCCACAGCAATTGCAATCGGGCAAAGGGCGGCACAGTACGGCATGGGGCTGCTGGTGGATTTCCACTATTCAGATTTCTGGGCGGATCCTTCCAAGCAGCAGGTACCCAAGGCGTGGCAGGGAATGTCACTGGAGGAGCGGGAACAGGCAATCTATGACTACACGGCGGACAGCCTCCGGCAGCTCCGGGAGGCCGGAGTAAAGGTGGATATGGTGCAGATCGGCAACGAGGTAACAAAAGGCTTCTGCGGGGAAACGTCTGTTCCGCGACGCTATGCACTGATGGCTTCGGCGGCTAAGGCCGTGCGTGATACGGATGCCGGGATCCAGATTGTTGTGCACTATACCAATCCGGATTCCGAAAACTTTAAAACAATAGCGGCCACCCTTGAAGTTTACGGCGTGGATTATGACATTTTCGCAACGTCATATTATCCGTACTGGCATGGGACCCTTGAAAATCTTGTCAGTCAGCTTCAGTCGGTGATTGACCGCGGCGGCAAACGGGTTATGGTGGCGGAGACATCCTATGCCTACACTGCAGCAGATACTGACGGCCACAGCAATTCCATCGGTGAGCAGGTAACCTACGAAAAACCCTACCCCTTTACAGTTCAGGGACAGTCCAGAGAGCTCCGGGATGTGATTTCGGCGGTTGCTTCTTTGGGAGAGAATGCAGTTGGCGTGTTTTACTGGGAACCCGGCTGGATTTGTGTACCGGGAGACACATGGGAGGAGCGCAGTGCCAAATGGGAGTGCTTCGGCTCCGGATGGGCCAGCTCCTACGCCGCGGAGTATGACCCGGATGATGCCGGCGTTTACTACGGCGGCAGTGCCTGCGATAATCAGGCTATGTTTGATGCAAACGGCTATCCGCTGGAATCCCTGAAGACGTTTTCTTATGTGAAAACCGGAAATGATGTTCCTCTGGCGGCAGATTCCATAGAGCCGGTATATGTAAGCGTAAAACGGAATAATCCGATTGAGCTTCCGCGTACCATCACTGCTGTTTATAACGACGGCAGTGAGGAGCCTGTGGAGGTAACATGGGATGAATCCGTCGACCTGGATGCGTTGTCTGCAGGTGAGATCGGCACATACACCATATACGGAAATGCGGGCGGGGTACAGTCTGTGTGCTATGTAAGCATTGTGGATGAAAATTATGTGGTGAACTACAGCTTTGAGGATGAGGACACATCCATGTGGCGCATTACGGAGCAGTCGGCCACGACTGATTTCCAGGTCAAGAAGACAGATGCCTACAGCGGCGAGGTTTCTCTGCACTTCTGGAATGCGAATGAAGTCCAATTTACTGCGGAGCAGGATATTTCGGGCCTTCGCCTAGGCAATTACTCTCTCAGTGTGCAGGTACAGGGGGGTGGCATGGACGGAACAGAGAACATGATCCTTTATGCCGTTTCCGACGGCGTGCGCTATGAGCAGCCGTTTTCCGTAGACGGCTGGGTAAACTGGCAGAATCCAACCATAGAGAATATTCCGTGTACCGAAGGCACAATTACAATCGGCGTCAGCATCAGTGCTGCAGCCGGTGCGTGGGGGACATTGGATGATTTCCTCCTGAACCCCAGCGAGGAATGACAGCCGCGCACAAGATAAAAAATCGGCCCGCCCATTTTCAGGGCGGGTCGTTGTACGTGACGGGTGACGATCCTGGGGATTTTCAATCCAGATACGAAACTGACGCAGAAATTTATTTGCAGACAACATCGTATACGATAAATCCAAGCGAATAGGAAAAGCTTCCTCCAGCAACCGGCGTGATGGCAATGGCGTCAAAGCTGCGTGGATTTTTGAAGTAGAGGGTTTCACTGGCAGTTCCGTCACCGCCCGGGAGTTCAATGGTGCCGATTTCACTGTAAGATCCGTTTTTTCCACCCCATACTCTCCATTTGTAACAGTGGGTCCCGGCATACATGGTCACGTCCATATCAATGGACAGTTGGGTGCATCTTTTCAC
>CAVIFH010000004.1:0-20899 GCA_963641615.1 bacterium
ACCTATGACCTTCCGCACGTCAAGCGGATGCTCTAGCCAGCTGAGCTAATCGTCCATTTCAAAGAGCCACCAAGCAAGTGAATGAATTATACGCAATATACCGCCGCTTGTCAAGCAATTTTTTCCGTTTCCGATGAACGTGCGATGACATTCAGAACAGGCAGCATCCCGGCTTCGAAATTTTTTCTGTGTAAAATACCCAATAATTCCTGAAAAAAGTTCCAAGCAGTCCATAAAATCCTAAAATAGGTCTTGACTTTCAACAGATGCAATGCTAGAATGAACAAGCCGCATTGAAGAGGTTTAAGTTTGCATGCATTGCGTGCACACCTTTAGAGCGAGACTACACAATATAAAGTAGGTGAAACAGAAATGAAAGCAGTGATTGTTACCGGAGGCAAGCAGTACACCGTTGCGGAAGGCGATGTTGTATTCGTTGAGAAGCTGGGTGCTGAAGCTGAGGAGACCGTTAAGTTCGATCAGGTTCTGGCTGTGCTGGACGGCGAAAATTCCAAGATTGGCGCTCCTGTCGTAGAGGGTGCTGTCGTGGAGGCGAAGGTCGTAAAGAACGGCAAGGGCAAGAAGATTCACGTTCTCAAGTACAAGGCAAAGAAGAACGAGAAGAAGAAGATTGGCCATCGCCAGCCCTATACCAAGGTCGAAATTACCAAGATTGCTCTGTAATTTATGACAAAATGCGAATTTTTTACCGAGAATGACCGGATCACCGGGTTTAACATCTCGGGTCACAGCGGGTATGCTGAAGCGGGCAAGGATATTGTCTGCGCGGCCGTCTCTGCTGTTGTTACCATGGCCGAGGCGACCATCAACGATGTGTGCGGTGCAAAGGCCAAGGTGCGGTGCAAGGATGCAGACGCAAGCGTATCCTTGACACTCCCCGCTTCCTGCGACGAAGAGGATTCCGTTCAGGCAGTGCTTGCCGGAATGATGCTGACGCTGTGCAGTTTGCGGGATGACTATCCTGATTATATCGAAGTTTTGGAGGTGTAACAAAATGCTGAAGATTGGTATTCAGTTCTTCGCTCACCATAAGGGCGGCGGTTCCACCAAGAACGGCCGTGATTCCGAGTCCAAGCGACTGGGCTGCAAGCGTGCTGATGGTCAGGCTGTTCTGGCCGGCAACATTCTGGTTCGCCAGAGAGGCACCCATATTCACCCCGGCACCAATGTTGGTATCGGAAAGGACGATACCCTGTTTGCTCTGGTTGACGGCACTGTCAAGTATGAGCGCATGGGTAAGGATCGCCGGAAGTGCTCTGTTTACGCTGAGCAGTAATTCCGTATTGCCCTTTGAAGGACTGCCGCTTTTTGCAGCAGTCCTTTTTTAAAGCCCATCGGAAGGCTGTACGAATTTTAAACTGCTGCTTTCCGGACAGATATTTCCTTTGCGGGAGGGGGATCATATGTTTGTAGATAAAGTGCGTATTACGGTCGTCGGGGGAAAAGGCGGTGATGGTGCGGTCGCATTTCACCGGGAGAAGTACGTGGCCTCCGGGGGGCCGGACGGCGGCGACGGCGGTCACGGGGGCAGTGTTGTGCTCCATGTTAACGACAATCTTTCCACGCTGCTGGATTTCCGGTATAAGCGCAAATATGCCGCCCAGCCCGGCGCCAATGGCCTGGGACGAAAGATGAGCGGCAAGCGGGGGGAGCCCCTTGTCATTGATGTGCCTCGGGGCACTGTTGTGCGCGATGCGGAATCAAACAAAATCATCGTGGATATGTCCACGGAGGATGATTTCGTGATTGCCAAGGGGGGCCGCGGCGGCTGGGGCAATGCCCACTATGCCACAGCGACCCGTCAGGTCCCGCGCTTCGCAAAGGCCGGCCTCAAGGGGCAGGAACGCGATGTGATCCTGGAGCTGAAGCTTCTTGCGGATGTTGGCCTGGTTGGCTTCCCCAATGTAGGAAAATCCACACTGCTTTCTGTCACGTCCAATGCCCATCCTAAGATTGCAAACTATCATTTTACGACGCTTTTTCCCAATCTTGGGGTAATCTATGTGGATGAAGGCGTGTCTTTCGTCATGGCGGATATTCCCGGCATCATTGAGGGCGCCGCAGAGGGTGCGGGACTCGGGCACGATTTTCTGCGTCACATTGACCGGTGCCGGCTGCTTGTGCATGTTGTGGATGTCTCCGGAAGCGAAGGAAGGGACCCTGTTGAGGATTTTAACACCATCTGCGAGGAGCTGGCAAGCTACAGCGTGGATCTGAGCAATCGTCCGATGATCGTTGCGGCCAATAAAGTGGATTTGCTTCCGCCTGACAGCGACAATCTGAAACGCCTGCGTGCGTGTGTTGAAGCTGCCGGATGCGAACTGTATGAAATTTCCGCCGGGACCACCCAGGGCACACGCAATCTGATGCGCGCCGTTGCGGAGAAGCTGCGTACGCTTCCGCCGGTCACGATTTATGAGCCGGAATATGTGGAAGCGGAACCGGAGGCAGGCGACCCCAGTGAATTGTGCATTGAGCATCTGGGAAATACATGGGTTGTCACCGGGGCATGGCTGGAGCGGCTGATCATGAACATTAATTTCGATGATTACGAGTCAAGAAACTTTTTTGACCTCCAGCTTCGAAAGAGCGGCCTCTTTGACCGGCTGGAAGAAATGGGAATTCAGGACGGAGATACGGTGGATATCTATGACCTGCAGTTTGACTACCAGCGATAAGGTGAAATTTTCTTCCGTTTTGTTTGCTTTTTGAAAGAATTTTTTGTATAATGGGACTGCAGCATAGAAGTAAAGTGATCAGCTGAGGAGATTTAGAATTATGATACAGAATTTAAACCAGATCAGTTTCCGCAGCTATGGTTCCGTACTGCCGGAGCATGCCCGCGGGACGGCCTCATTTCCAAAAGAGGACTCTGAGCTGATACGAATCGGCAGCAGCTCGGCACCAATTTACCGTGCGCAGTCTGATACATGGATTGCCGGCAGCTTCGGCGCGGCGATTCTCTCTGTCTGCAGCGGAGACGATGAGTATCTGCATTTCTATCTGGACAAGCCGGTTATCGTGAATAAAGGCGTGCAGTTTGCCCTCAGCGCCTTCAAGGGCATTGCTGATATCTCCATGTACTGTGAGGGGGATCGGCCGGAGCTGCTGGGCAGCAAGCCGGGTCAGCAGCTCCGGCAGGATCGGAAGCTGCATGTAGACGGCATTTACACATTCTTTTATCAGGAAAAGGAGCAGGGGTTCCTCTTCCCCGGAGAGTCGCATCCGATGCCGGAAATCACATATGTGGACCAGGGAACCATCCACTCCGTTGTCGATGGGCAGGACCTGCTGCTGAAGCAGGGCGAGCTTGTGATTTACGGCTCCAACCAGTGGCATATGCAGTATTCGGATATCGGTGTCGCGCCCCGGTTCGTTACGATTTCCTTTGACGTGACCGGCACGGATCTGGCGCCCCTTCTGAATCGAAAATTTGCCGCCCCCCAGGCGGTGGCAAGTCTGCTGCGCAGTATGCTGCAGGAGGAGGATCGCGCGGATGCCTTCTCGACAGACATTGTTGTATCTGAGCTGACGCTGCTGCTGCTGTATTTGCTGCGCGAGGCGGATACGCCGACCGGCAGCAAGGTGAAAAATACAAATATAGCGCACAATGAGAATGAAATTATCCGTCAGGCGCAGCAGTATGTGGCAGCCCACATTCGGGAGAAGCTTTCCGTGCCCATTGTTGCCGCCAAGGTCGGTGTCAGCCCAAGCTATCTGACGGTCCTGTTTCATAAAAATCTGCAGCTGTCCCCCGGTGAATACATCCGCCGGACCAAGCTGCAGGAGAGTAAGCAGATGATCCGGGAAAACAACCTGAATTTTACCCAGATTGCCGCGATACTTCAGTATTCTACAGTCCATCATTTCTCACGCCAGTTCAAAGACAAGTTCGGCATTACCCCCAGCGAGTATGCCAAATCCGTGCGATAGAAGAATATGCAGCGCCCCGGGATGCAGCCGATTGAGCCGCGCCCCGGGGCGTTTGCCATATAATAAATGTCGGGGTCAGGCAGTGAGTGCCCAACCCCGACATTTATTCAAAACCGAAAAAAGGAGGGAACAATCAGATTATTCGCCGAGGGTTACCTCGTTGACAGCCTCAATGATATCCACTGTCTGCGTTCTGGAAACATAGGCAACCGGAACATCATCCACAACCGCAAGGCAGCTTGTGCCGTTGTAGCGGTAAAGTGTCAGTGTGAAGGTCGGGTAATCCTCATTATCCAGATAGAGCTTGACGGAAATTTCTTCCTGGCCGGTTGCCTCATCGCTGGTAAACTCCGTTGCGGTCAGGGAACGAAGGGCGGTACGAAGGCTGTACACGTCAAAGGACGCGTCGCCATACAGCCAGGTGCTTTCGTCATCCTCATCTTCTTCGTCTGCTTCGTGGTAGGTGAATGTATATGTCTCCCCATTCAGCGTTGCTTCTATGGATGTAACCGTATCAAAGTCGGCGGTAAAAATCTTCTGATGCCGAAGCGTATCATAGGAAACCGCGGTCAGATCATTGTAATCACTCTGGGAAATGGTATATACGATCTGTGAATCGTTCAGGCGCGCGTAGTAAGTAACAGTCGGAAGCGTTTCATCATTTTCCTGCGCTTCTTCGTACGCCGCAACCTCCTCGGGATTGCGGGAAACGCTGAGGGTGAAGCTGCCGCTCTCCGCTTCCTCGTCTTCACCGGTCGTATAGTTCAGGGAAATCGTAAGCTCCGGCTTCGCCATGCCGAAGGTCTGGAGCTCCTCGTCGGAGACATTGTAGCTTGCGTAGGTTGTCAGGTCGAGGCCCTCTATGTCGCTCAGCAGATTCTCCACAAGGCTGGTATCCAGGGGCTTTTCATCCGCAAAATATACATCGTCATCGCAGATGCTTGTGCCATCCTCATTGCGGACAACCGTATAGTTTTCTGTCCCGGCAAAGGTGATTTCTGTTGCGGTGTCGAACTGCGGAATCGTGTCGTTCAGGATCAGGTCATCCGGAACAGCATCGAATTCCTCCATCGGGTCATGCTCGGCAAGGTACGCATTCCCGTCTCCGAGAGAAACATACCTTTCCTCATCCATTTTGCTGAAGTCGCCCAGCTGCAGCGTATAGGTTTCTCCGTCTGCGGTGACGGAAATGCTGTACTGGGGCTCGTCCAGCCCATATTGAGCATAGTCCTCTACATTTTCAATAGAGAAGGCAGCTTTGAAGGACTCAAACTGGGTCAGCAGGTCATTTACCTTGCTGTCATCTACCGGGAAAGCCGTATCGTCATCATAGCTCCAGCTGCCGTCTGCCTTGGTAAAGGAATATGTGCCGGAGTCGTTTGCCCAGGAAACGTTTGTAATGGAATCAGCGGCAATCTCCATGATTGCCTCGCCGCTTGTGCGGATTTCTTCCTTCTTTTCTTCGTGATGGCTTACAGCAAATGCGGCGATGCAGATAACCACCAACACCCCCAGCAGGGCATAGAGCTTTGCAGCTTTACGCATGGCGCATCTTTCTCCTTTCAATCACAATCAGAACTCCGTAGAGCACGAAAGCCAGCGGCAGCACACCGATCATCCATGTTTTCAGAATGGTGGCATTGGAATCAGAAATGGTCAGGTAATTGTAGCTCAGGCTCTTGCTGCGGATGGAAACTGCCTCGCGTTCGCCAATCAGGGAAGACAGAGCATTCATGACGAGGTTCAGATTGCCGCCGGAGGAATAGGAATTGTAGATGTCCTCCATGAAATACGAGGATGCAAACCAGATAATCTTGCCGTCGTTGACGGTATCCGCGCTGACTGCCAGGGCAAAGGGACCGTCGATATCATTCTCTTCCTTTTCGTAGGTCGTAAGCTGAAATCCGTCGACCTTGCTGAAGGACGCATCAGAGGTCGCAAGCAGAGTCGTTGCAGAACTGCCGCTTACGGTCAGGCCCTGTGCCAGGGGGAAGATAACATAATAGTTGGAGGAAATCAGCGGATCCGTAATTTCGTCGGAGCTCATATCCGGAAGCAGAATGTACGGCTGCTGGAATGCATAATGGCTCCGGTCTCCCTCTACAACGACGCCATCGGCTGCGGTTACACCGTAATCCTCAATGATGCTGTAAAGGTTCGTCAGTGTCCCGTCCTCTGTCGGGCCGGCCATAACCAGAAGCTTGCCGCCGGAGGTCAGGTAATCCTTCAGCATGGTGACCTCATCTTCGGAAAGGTCTGTGGACGGGGCGTAAATCAGCACAGCATCCGCATCCTCCGGGACAGCGTCAACGTTGAGCAGGGAGAAGGACTCCGTCTCTATGTTTTCTTTAGTGACCTGATTCTGAAATGCACTGGGCAAATCCGCTTCGCCATGGCCTTCCAATGTGTAGACCTTGGGCAGTTCATCGGACGTCACATAGTCAATTGCGGAGGTGATGGCACCTTCTCCGTCAAAGGTGGATACATAGGAGTAGGTGGTCATGTCTACATCCGTCAGGTAAATATCCGAGTAGGCAATGTAGCGGTTCTTGTCGCCGCACTCTACAACCAGACTGTTGTTGGCAACGGTTTCACTGGTGTACTGGCTCGCAAAGGTCGGGTATACATCCGGGTTCTTTTTGACCACCTGAATGTGATTTGAGAGGCTTTCATAGCGGGCCAAAAGGTTCTCAATGATTTCGTCTTCCTCGTCGGACTGCACGATCCAGTAAATGGTGACGTCCTTCTCCAGTGCGTTCACCACGACCTTTGTGCTGCTTGTAATGGAATAAAGATTCTGAGAGGTGATATCAAACTTGGTCAGTGACGTCGGCAATACAGATGCAAGCACATTCACTGCCACTAAAATTGCCGCCACAATGGCGGTAATCGCCATGGAATAGGAGCCGCCCTTCGCTGCAATGCGGCTGCGAATCAGATTCCGTTTCATCAGTTGTACCTCCGTTTTTCAAGGGACTGCACCGTAAGGAAAAGTCCAAGCGCAATGACCGAAGCATAGAAAACCAAAGCAGTTAAATCGAACATACCATTTACAAAGGTGCTGAAGCGATCAAACAGAGAGAGCTGCTTCATGATGTTCGGAACCAGATTCTCAAATTTATCGGGAATAACCAGATACAGCACAATGTCCGCAATCAGCAGACCGCCGCCGATGCCAAGGGAAATGAAGAGATTCTTTGTCAGTGCCTTTACAATGAACCCGATCAGCACGGCAACAACGCCAAGCACCAGCGCGGAGCCGACGGACGTAGAGGAAACCTGCTCCGCAAGGGATACGCTGTAATAGTTCAGCAGGAACAGTACGATCGCGATGCCGGCCGCAAAGCCCTGATTATCTGTCAGAGAGGAAATAAACATGCCGATGGCGATCAGCGCCGCACCCATTACAAAGAACGCAAACAGTGCGCCGTAGGCACCGGGCAGATACACATCGCCATACATGGAGAAAATATAGGGATACAGGCAGACGATAAGCATCGGCACAAAGAACATGACCACAAGGGACAGATATTTGCCGATGACGATCTGGCTGGTTGTCAGCGGGAGAGAATAGAGCAGCTGGTCGGTTTTCTGCTTGCGCTCCTCTGCAAAGGACCGCATGGTAAGTACCGGGATGATTACGACCAGACCAATGGATACGAAATTCAGCACGTATTCGAAATTGGCAACAGACGCCTGAATGTTATAGAGCATTGCGCCCACGCCGACGAAGCACAGCAGTGCCGCCGAGAACAGGTATACCGTTAAATTATTGTATGCACTGCGCACTTCATGCTTGAAGACCGCGATCATTGCACTTCCTCCTTCTTTTCTGCCTCTTCTGTTTCTGCCTTCTCCGGCTCCTCGGAGGCATTTCCTTCCGTCAGCTCCAGGAATACATCCTCAAGGCTTGCCTGAGCCGTCTTCATTTCGAATACCGGCAGGCCCTTCCCGGCAAATGCCAGCGAAAGCTTTCCGCAGACATCCTTGGGGTTCACGCTTTCATTGAGGGTGGCGGTGACGCTGAGCGTGCCGCCCTCGTCGGTAAGGTCATATGCGGAAATTCCCTCTGTCTGGCCGAGGATTTCCTCAGCCACAGCCTTTGCAGCCTCCACGCGGAAGCTGATTCCGGCATTGCCGATGAGGAGCTTTTCTAAGTTTTCCGGTGCGTCGAAGGCAACAAGCTTGCCCTTTGAGATAATCAGCACCTTCTGGCACACTGCCTGTACCTCGGAGAGGATATGCGAGCTGAGAATGACGGTGTGCGTCTCACCGAGGGATTTGATCAGGTCACGAATCTCGATAATCTGAATGGGGTCAAGGCCGACGGTGGGTTCATCGAGGATAATTACCTGGGGGTTGCCGAGCAGCGCCTGGGCAATGCCGACACGCTGGCGATAGCCCTTGGAAAGGGTGCCGATCAGCCGGTCCTGCACTTCCTCTATTCCGGCGCTGAGGACAGCGGACTGGATTTCCGCCTTCAGCTTCTTGCCCCGCAGTCCTTTTGCCTCACCTACAAAGGTCAGGTACTCTCTCGGCGTCTCGCTGGGGTACACCGGCGGCTGCTCCGGCAGGTATCCGATCAGCCGTTTGGCCTGCTCCGGCTGCTCCAGAATATCGAAGCCCCCGATTTTGACCGTGCCGTCCGTCGGGGACAGACATCCGGTCATGATGTTCATGGTTGTGGACTTTCCGGCACCGTTCGGGCCAAGAAAGCCGTAAACCGACCCATCTCCTATCTCGAAGGACAGGTCATTTACTGCCAGGAAATTTCCGTAGTATTTCGTCAAATGCGAAACCTGAATCATGCGCAATGCCTCCTAATTCCTGCATTCATATGGAGTCAATGGTAGGAAGCAAACCTGAAACGAATCTAAAAAAATATATGCAAAGCGATGTGTTCATAATATCTTTACAAGACGGCTTCCTCCCGGAGCGCATCGGCAGTACATTGACTTGGGTGTTGCCCTTGTTTTTTTAACATTTCAATTGTATAATGAGGATTCTGATGAAATTATTTCGGAAGGAGCTGCCGAATGAGAGCTCAGGAAAATGAAGTAACAGCTGCGGTGCAGCAGATTCTTGACCAGGTGCGTCATGCCGTTGTGGGTAAGGATGATGTGCTGCTTTGGGTGCTGGCCGCAATTCTGGCCGGAGGCCATATCCTGCTGGAGGATATTCCCGGGGTGGGGAAGACCACCATGGCATTGGCGTTTTCCAAGGTACTTGGACTTAACTACAGCCGCGTCCAGTTTACGCCGGATGTACTGCCCTCAGATATTACGGGCTACAGTGTGCCGGATGCCCGGAGCGGCGGAATGCGATACCAGCCCGGAGCGGTATTGACGAATCTTTTTTTGGCTGATGAACTGAATCGGGCCACGTCGCGTACCCAGTCTGCTCTGCTGGAGGCAATGGAGGAGGGACAGGTTACTGTGGACGGCGTCAGCCATCCGATCCCCCAGCCGTTTATTGTGATCGCGACGCAAAATCCGGTCGGCGCCGCGGGAACCCAGCTTCTGCCGGACAGCCAGATGGACCGCTTCTTAATCCGCGTCACCATGGGGTATCCGGAGCCCAGCGATGAGGTGACGATGGTGCTGAGCCGGCAGGAGGGGAATCCCCTGCAGTTTCTGCAGCCGGTTCTGTCGCCGGAGCAGCTGACAGAGCTGCGGGGCATCGTGGAAAAGACCTTCATGAGCGATGCGGTTGTCGACTATATTGTTCGCCTCATTGGCGCCACAAGGACGGATGCCGAAATCGCCAGAGGCGCCAGCCCACGGGCAACCCTGGCGGCTGCCTCTATGGCAAAGGCAATTGCCCAGCTTCGGGGGCGGGATTATGTTGTCCCGGCGGATGTGCGGGAGGTTTTCCCCCGGTGCATTGAGCACCGGCTGCTTTTGACGCCCCGGGCTGAAACGCAGGGGATAACCGCACAGCAGGTACTGCGGCGGATTCTGGATGCGGTGCCCGCCCCCCGTCTGCGGTGACAGCATGGCCGCGAGAAGACTGGAATACCTGCTGCTGCTTGCCTGCGCGGGGATCTACTATATTGCCAGCGGCGAATGGATCGCATGGATTCTGCTGCTGACGGTTGCGGGGCTGCCGCTGGTTTCCCTGCTTGTGAGCCTGCCTGCGATCATCAGCTTCCGGATTTCGCCCCCCGGCATGGACGCGCTTATGCCGGGCGAAAAGACAGAGCTTTTTCTGCCGGGGAAGTGCGCCTTCCCAATGCCGCCCTTTCGCAGCCGCATTCGTGTGCAGAGCATATTTACCGGTGAAATTTCCCACTATGAGCAGGGTGCGGAATTCTTGAGCACCCATTGCGGCGGCTACCGCATATCGGCGGAGAAGGCAAAGATATATGACTACCTGGGATTGTTTTCCTTCCGCCTGCGAAAGACCGGGGAGCAGATATTGCTTGTCCGCCCGCAGAGCTGCCCGGCTGCGGATATTCAGCTTCCCAAGCGGGTGGAAATCAACAGCTGGCGGCCAAAGCCCGGCGGCGGGTATTCAGAGAACCATGAGCACCGCCCTTACCGGCCGGGAGACAGCCTGAACCAGCTGCACTGGAAGCTGTCCGCAAAGGTAGGGAGCTTTATTGTGCGGGAGCCGATGGAGCCAATTCAGGGCGTACTTCTGCTCACCCTGGAGCTGCGGGGCACACCGCAGGAGATGGACAGAAAGCTGGGGAGACTGCGCTATATCGGTGAAAGCCTTCTTGGCAAAAACCTGAATTTTGAAATTCATGTATTGACGGGCAGAGGAGAGATGACCTGCGCCGTAAATTCCGAATACAGCCTGGGCAAGGCCATAGATGAGCTGCTGTGTACGCCCCCGGCAAAGAAAGCGGACTCCTTCTGCCATGCACCGGAGGCAGCGTGGCAGTACTGCATCGGAGGTGACCCCGATTGAGACGCAGAATTTTGCCGCTGACGGAGGCACCTATCGTATCCATGATGGCGGCTGTGGGCGCGGTGGGGTGCCTTGCGTCTGCCTTTTCCCTTCTCATCTCCCGTGAACAGCCGCTTCTGGCAGTGTGGGTGATATGGGCAGTTTTGTGTGCTGCCTTCTCCTGCGTGCGCTGGGGCAGTGCCGTTTTAGCGCTTCTGGCGGCAGCAGGAGCTGCATGGCTGTGGCATGACGGCTCCTTCGGCACCCAGCTGCTCAGCCTCCTGGGGACCATTGCCGAAACCTATGACGGCGGTTACGGCTTCGGCGTGCCGGATATCCTTCAGGTGCCGCAGACGGCGGCGGATCTCCCTCTGCTGGTGCTGGGAATGGCAGTTATCTTTGCGGTCAGCCGCACGGTGTGCCGGGGCCGCAGCAGCACGCTGCCCAATTTGCTGCTCCTGGTAAGTCTTGCGTCGACCCTCGTGGTTACGGATACCGTCCCATCGGAAAACTATCTTTTTCTCCTCCTGCTTTCCGTATGCCTGCTGCATCTGACCGACAACCTCCGCCGGGAGGATGCTCTGCAGGCTGCAAGGCTCTGCGGGGCGGCGCTGCTGCCGCTGGCACTGGCGCTGGGGGTGCTGTTTTACTGCTTCCCGCAGGCACAATACGTAAATACGACCCAGTCCCTGCGGGAAAATGTGCTGCAGTTTGCGTCAGAGCTTCCGGAGACGCTGCGGGGCACCGGAAGCCTGCTTTCTTCCCTGAGGTCCCATGAGAGCGTTGATTTGTCTTCACTGCCGACCCAGCTGCAGCTGGGAGTTCCGGTCGCGGAGGTGACGGCATCACAGTCCGGCTCCGTCTATCTGCGTGTGCGGGACTATGATGTGTATACGGGGAAAGCCTGGGAGTCATCCGATAACCGGCAGGATACCCTTGTGGGCAGCGGTGAGGAGCTTGGAACGGTGCAGATATCCATATTGAATCGAACGGATGAGGCATTGATTCCTGCATTTCCGGATGGGCAGGTTTTCCTGACAGACGGCGCGGCAGAGTCCCAAAAGGGCAGCAGTACTTATCTTCTGCGGGAGTTCTCCATGGCGGCCAATCCCAGCGAACAGTGGCTTACCCTTCCGGAGGATACCTCTGTGCGCGCCAGGGCCCTGATTGCGCAGTACGCCATTTCCACGGACAGCGTGTCGAATACGGTTCAGAACATTGCCGCGTTTGTGCGCGGCAGCGCCGTGTATGACCGCAGCGGTACAGTGATGGCAGACGGGGAAAGCGACTTCGCCCTGTGGTTCCTGCAGCAGGCGGACAGCGGCTACTGCGTCCACTTTGCCACGGCTGCCGCCGTCCTCTTGCGAAGCGCCGGGATCCCGGCCCGCTATGTTACCGGGTATCGTGTGGAGGCGGAGGCAGGACAGACTGTGCAGGTGACTTCCAATGACGCCCACGCATGGGTGGAATATTATGACTACCGCACCTGGGGCTGGTATGTGCTGGAGGCAACCCCCGCATCGGAGAGCGAAAGCACGGAAGATTCAACACAGCCTTCCGAGGCTGCGGAGACATCCCCAGCCGCCCCGCAGCAGACAGAGGAAGCACAGCAGCCTGCTGCATCTCCGACGGAGCCGGGAAAATCCGATGCAGGCGGCAATGGCCGATCCGTATTGCGGGCGGTCGCCATTATTTGCTGCTGCATGGCATTGCTGGCCATCGCGGAGCTGCAGCGCCTGATCCGAATCGCTTTTCGGCGCAAAGCCCAGAGCAGAGGAGACAGTAATCACCGTGCCGCTGCCTGCGCCAGAGAGATCGCGCTTCTCTCCCGGCTTACGGGAAAGGAAATTCCGGATGGCATCACGGAGCTTACCCAGAAGGCACTTTTCAGCCAGCATACATTAAGCGGCAAAGAGCTGCGGGCCTTTGCGCAGTGCATTGCTGCCTATCGCCGCATGCTCCGCAAAGGCCCGTGGTGGAAAAAACCGCTGTACCGCTATGTATATGCAGAAATTTAAGGCAGCACTGCCGGGGCGGCGTGCTGCCTGAGAAAGACAAGGTGAAACAATATGGAGAAAGCCTTTATTGAAGTCTGGGAGCTTTGCCGCGCCAGGGCGGCGGAAGCCGGGGTGCGCATGCGCCCTGTGGCTCCGGAGGATGCCATGGATACGGCGCACCGCATTCTCACTCGCCGCAGCCTGAGCGACGGATTTACGGAGCTTGCGAAAATACACCATCTGGAGTGGTCTCTGGAGGCCTTGGCGGTAGACAGGCGTTTTACTGCCCTCTTTACGGATGACGAGGCCAATGAAGCACTGGAAAGGCTGATGGAAGCGGGTTATTTCCTGAGCAGCCATTGATTTCGGGAAGGGACTTCCCTTTAAGGCAGCATCGCCGGGTTCGCCTGGGGTGCTGTCTTAAAATTTTTCCTGTATGGCGCGTATTCCCCGGGCGAGTACCTTTTCGGATTCGTCCCCAAGGGACCTTGAAAAAAGCATATATTCCGTCATGCTGCCGTGGGGGACGGCCCATGCCCCGGCATCCGTGCCGGGAGCGAGGAGCCCTCCCATTGCATGAAAAAGACGGATGTTCTCAATGGCAGAATCAAGGATCTGCGCCACCGCCTTTTCACAAAAGCGCCCGGTTCCCCTTAAATTTCCGATGGTGCTGAGGGTGGGCACCCACACGGTCCCGTTTTCCCGCATGGCGCACAGCGCACTCTGATCCAGGTATGCGCCGTGCTCAACGGAGTCCACCCCTGCCGCGGCGGCGGCTTCCACAGTGCCTGCGCCGTTGGCGTGGGCCATGACGGCAAAGCCCTCTTCATGGGCAATGTGAATCAGGCTGCGGATCGTTTCAAGGGGGAGACCCTCCTCGGTAAGCACGCCGAAATGGTCAAAGTCCATTAAACCGGAGATCATGATTTTAATATAGTCTGCTCCCTGGGTGCGGTGCTCTTTTACAAGGGACTCGTATTCCTTTAAGCTTTCAAATTTTGTGCCGATGAAGCCGCCGTAGTGCCCCGCCATGCACAGCGGCGAGAGCGGCGTCACCAGACGGATGCCGTATTCCGGCGCCAGCTGCCGCGCCCTTGCACCGACGCCCCAGCGGTCGCCCCCTTCGCGCAGGTATGTAAAGCCGCGGGACCGATAGCACTGAAGCGCAGAGCGGATGACAGCATCATTCGGCCCACTCTGGTGCGCGGCAATGGCGGCTTTCCAGTTGCGCCCGTCCAGAACCATATGAATATGACAGTCAGCGTACATTGTAAATTTCCTCGCATGCGATTTGGTTGTTTGGCCATTATAATACGGCAAAGCTGCAAATTTGTCAAAAAACATCCGGCGGCAGGTATTCTGCCGCCGGACGCACGCTCAGCCGTTGCGGAACCGGGATAGGAAATCCCTTGTTTCTTTCTTCTGGGGGCTGCCGAACAGATCGGCAGGGGCCCCTTCTTCGCAGATAACCCCCTGATTCATGTATACGACGTGGTTGCTCACGTCTCTTGCAAATGCCATTTCATGGGTAACCACCAGCATGGTCATGCCATCGTCTGCAAGGCCGCGCATGACTCCGAGCACTTCCCCCACCATTTCCGGATCCAGCGCGGAGGTCGGCTCATCAAACAGAAGCACCTCCGGGTCCATTGCAAGGGCTCTGGCAATGGCCACACGCTGCTTTTGCCCGCCGGAAATCTGCCGGGGCTTTGCCTTGATGTACGGCGCCATCCCTACCTTTTCCAGATATTTCATGGCGTGCTCGGTAGATTCTGCCCGGCTGCGCCGCAGGACCTTCATCTGCCCGGTTACGCAGTTCTCCAGCACGGTCATATTATTGAACAGATTGAAGGACTGAAACACCATTCCCACGCGGGAGCGATATTTCGGAGCCTTAAAGCCTCGGGCGGCGACGTTTTCGCCGTGATACAGTATTTCGCCGGAGCTGGGATTTTCCAGCAGGTTGATGCAGCGAAGCAGAGTCGACTTTCCGGAGCCGGACGCTCCGATGATGGAGGTGACATCGCCCTTGCACACGGTAAAGTCGATGTCCCGCAGCACCTCGTGGGTACCGAAGGATTTGGACAGATGATTCACCTGTAAAATGCATTCTGCCATCTCAGCGATCTCCTCTCGTGCGGCCGTGCTTCAGCAGCTGGGCAATTCTGCCGCGCTGCGGCGCTTTGGCGTCGTCCCCAAATTCCCGGCTGCGCTCATCAAAGGGCGTGCCGTGATCCGGGTGGTTGTATGTTCCGGCTGTCATGACAAGGGGATCTTCCTGCACCAGCTCATAGTCACTGCTGCCGTCCATCTTCTTCTCCGCCCAGCGCAGGAGGAAGGAGGCAGTCAGGGTCATGCACAGGTAGCCGACCATTTCCACCGTGGCGGAGGGGAAATACAGATAGGTTGCGCCGACGGCTGCCCGATGGGCGGCAAAGAAATCCGGGAATCCAATGATGAACATGACGGAGGTATCTTTTACATTGATAATGAAGTTGTTGCCGATCTGGGGCATAATGTTGCGCAGTGCCTGGGGCAGGATCACGTTCAGCATGGTCTGCACGTGGGTCATGCCGATGGCCTTTGCCCCCTCGGTCTGCCCGGGGTCAACGGAGATAATGCCGCCGCGCACGGATTCCGCCATATAGGCACCGGTATTAATCGAGACTACGACCAGCGCCGCAACCCAGATGTTGGTGAATTTCAGCGCGTTATCCGTGAAGTAGGGGAGACCGTAGTAGATGAATACGGCCTGCAGCACCATGGGCGTTCCGCGGAAAATCTCCACATATACGCGCACGATGATGCGCACCAGCTTCAGCACGATCCGCCTGGGCAGCGAATCGGATTTCGAGCAGGGGATGGTGTTTAAAATGCCGCAAATGAAACCGATCACGCAGCCAATGGCGGTGGCGGCGAGAGCGAGAATCAGCGTATTGCGAATGCCAACCAGATAGGAACCGCCGTATTTAGCCCAAAGCTTGCCGATCTCGGCAAAAAGCTTGGTAAATTTGTCCATCGTCTAACTCCTTATGTGCTTATTGCGGGAGCACGGCTGTGCTCCCGCAGGGTGAAAGCTTCTTACTCACTGAGCGGCTGGATGGAAATTGCCTGCTCCATCAGTGCGTTAAAGTCATCTGCGGTCATTGTGCTGAGCACTGCGTCGATCTTTTCCTTCAGGACGGTATTGCCCTTCTTCAGGGAGATGCCGATGTTTACGTTTTCTGCACGGACCTCGTCAGAAAACTGGAAATCACCCTCTGTGCCGGAGAAATCCAGGATCTTCATGTCCGGATAAGCGGCCACAGCACCCTGGGCGGTAGGCATATCTGTGCAGATAAAGTCAACCATGCCGGTTTCCAGAGACATCAGCATAGCCGGGGCGGTCTCCGCGGCAGGCTGAATGGAGGCACCCTCAATCTGAGGCAGACACTGGTCATACCAGATGGTGGCAATCTGCGCGGTGCAGCTGCCGCCGGCCAGGTCTGCAATGGAAGCTGCATTTGCGAAAGCGCTGTCGCTCTTCGTGACGCACACAATGGTGGCGTAGAAATAGGGGCCTGCAAAGTCTACCTGTTCGCTGCGCTCGGCGGTCATGGACTGTCCGGCAATGACAGCGTCAAAGGTACCTGTCTGCACACCGGGTACCAGGGAATCCCAGTCCGACTGCACAACCTCCAGCTCCCAGCCGTTCGCCTCGGCGATCTTCTTGCCGATCATCACGTCGTAGCCGTTGGCATAGGAGCCGGGCACGTTGGAGATGGGCACAGCGCCGTTGGAATCGTCGCTCTGGGTCCAGTTGTAGGGAGCGTAGGCGCATTCCATCGCAATGGTGAGCACGCCGTCCTCTACACCGGAGAGAACCGCATTGGCTTCCGTGGGAGCCTCCGTTGCTGCCTCGGCTGCAGCTTCGGTTTCAGCTTCCGTCGGGGCCTCTGTGGGGGCTTCCGTTGCGGCAGTGTCTGAGCCGCAGGCCGCAAGGGTGAACATCACGGCAATTGCCATGAGCAGTGCAAGGATTCTTTTCATAAATTTTTTCCTTCTTTCATGATTTTTGGGAGCATCTCCCGTAGAATAAAAATGAACCGCTTTGGCAAGCGGTCCATGGAAAATCGGAAATACATCGGTGCGAATGGGAACGTCGAACCGAATATGCCGAATGGCCAAAGATAGCGCTTCACAAAGTCCTTTGTGACAGTCCGGCAGATGTTCTCTGACGGCCCAGCGGGAAAAACCGGGTGATTTTCTCCCACTTCGGCGGCGCGCCCTTTCACCCGATTGCGGCCACCCGGCCTTGCGATGGGTTACTGATGCGAACCGCGCCTCTATCCAAAACTCTGCTGCCTGCCTCTGTTTCACCGGAAACGCGGCACAAAGCAGCATCAGCGATTCAATTTGCAGGTATACTACCACGCGGGAAAACGGCTGTCAAGACCAACGGAGAAGATATTGCAAATTCATAAACATTGCTGAATTCACCCCATGGATATTCAAAAGATATGAACATTTTTTTGTTTTTTCCTGTAGAAATCCATGGGGACATATGCTAGAATAAGAGCAGAAGCAAAAAAAGCGGGGGCGCATGTGCGTCCCCGTCATAACGGATTAATCCTTTTTTTCAGCGGCTTCAGCTGCCTGCGGCTCCTTGGGCTGGTCCGCTTTCTCACTTGCGTTTTCGTCGTAGTATTGCTTCAGGAAAGCGTCAAAGTAACGTCTTTCCGCATCCTTGCGTACGCGGATGGCGTCCTCTTTTTTATCGAAGATGCCAAGGTAATGAACTTCCTTCTTGAAGGTGAGAACGGCAATCCACTTGTTGCCTCTTGCCTGCACGCCGGTGCATCCGCTGGTGTTGTTCTTCTGCAGACCGCTCCGCTCCAGGCTGTCAACACATGTCCCGTCCACCAGGCGCATCCGTCTGGAAACGGACCCGTGCATGGCATTTGTGCGGCGGATGGCGTCAATCCGAAGGCAGCCGCAGCTGCGGGTATTGCCGGAGAGCAGAGAGTTGGCGCTGGTTTCTACGATCTTGCCGCAGTCACACTGGCAGCGCCACAGGAAGCTGCTGCCCCGCTTGCGGTCCAGGCGCTCCAAAGCGACCAGCCGCCCAAACCGTTGCCCGGTGATATCTTTGATCTTCTTTTCCGTGCGTATGCAGCCGCAGCTGGAAATGACCTTGTTGCGGATCTTGTAGGGCTCTGCCAGAATCTCGCCGCCGCAGTCACATTTGCACAGCCACAGGGTGCTGCTGCGGCGCTTCTGGTCGGTGGGGCGCACGGCTACCAGCCGGCCGGAACGCATTCCGGTGATGTCGCCGCAGTGCAGCCGCTTTCTTCCGCATCCGCAGGAATGCCTTGCACCGCTGAGCAGATCCTCAGCAGATATGCTTACATCCTGACCGCATCCGCAGTGGCATAGCCAGAAACCTTCCTTTTCCTTGTCAGGCTCCAGAACTTTCAAGCCGCCAAATACGCGGCCGGTTAAATCTTCCATTTTTTATTGCCACCTCGTTTGTACCAATTTAAACATCTTACTGCTGTCATCTTAGCAACCCTGTCATGACAATATCATGACAAATCGATACGGAAAAAGAAAAAATACGAAAAACATTTGTTAAGAAAATGTGAACTCAAAAATTTCGTATTATTTCGTAAAAAAATTTATATGAAATGGTGAATTTACAAAATTTCGCAAGACCGCGAAAGACGCCGTGTGATATTTTTACAATCTCCGGGCGCAGTTTCGCGGCAGACAGAAAACAGGAGACCCAAATACAGAAATAACGGATAGAGGGATTTAAGCAGCATGGGGGCGTTATCCTTTGCAGCAATCATCGATATTACCGGTGTGCTTGCAATCGTATTTATCATTTTCAGTTTCCCTTTTAATATGACGGCCAAAACAAAGAAGCAGACGTGGCTTCGGCGTTTTTATTTTGCATCTGTCTGCACGATGCTCACGAATCTTTTTGTCGCGGAATATGAGGGACGGCCCAATGTCGCTGCTGCGCTGAATATGGCCCATGCCGTAAATATGGCGGCAGAGTGCGCGGCAGTGGCGGTGTTTATTGGTTATATGCGGGTATGCTTAGGCCTGAAGCCAAAGGAGTGGCGGGTGCAGACCACTGCGATATATTCTTTCTTGGCAATGATTGCCGTGGCGGCTTTTTTGAACCCGCTGCACCAGAAAATACTGAGTGTTTCTCCCGCAACAGGCGTGGAGGAGAGAAGCAGCCTTGCCGGGCTGATTGACCTGCTGCTGTGCATTGCCTTCGGAGAATGCCTGCGGGAAATTCTGCAGAGAAAAACGGCAGCCTGGCAGTGCAGGCTTGCGCTTTCGGCCTTCTGCATTCTGCGCATAGCGGCAATTATACTGCAGGCAATTCTGAATGATTTTGCCCTTGTCAATCTTTCACTGATTCTGTCTATCCTGGCGCTGCATATCGATTTTTCCGAGGAGCAGAAGAGAATGGCTGTGCAGCGGGAGATGGAACTTCGGAATGCGCAGGCGGCACTGATTTTTTCGCAGATTCAGCCCCATTTCCTCTTTAATTCCCTGGCCTGTGTGATGGACCTGTGCAGCACGGACCCTCAGGAGGCAAAGACGGCTTTGCAGGAGCTTTCGGATTATCTGCATTACAAAATGACGGCGATGTCCGCCTGCTGCCTTGTGAGCTTTGCGGCAGATTTCGATTTCCTTCGGAATTATCTGAAGCTGGAAAAACGCCGTTTCGGGGAGCGGCTGAAGGTGGAGTATGATGTGCAGTGTACGGATTTTAAAATCCCGATGCTTACCCTTCAGCCGTTGGTGGAGAATGCCGTCCGCCATGGCATCAGCAAAAAGCCCGGGGGCGGTACAGTACGTATTTCCTCCGGAAAAATTGCGGAATATTATACAATAACGATTGAGGATGACGGCGTGGGTTTTGATCCTTCAAAGAAACCGGATGACTCGCGGGAGCATATCGGCCTGAGCAACGTTCGCGCGCGGCTGGGTATCCTTTGCGGCGGGACTCTGTCTGTTTACAGTACGCCGGGGAGCGGCACCGCTGTGGAAATTGCGATTCCAAATCGTCCATTGTCCGCATCCGGCGGTACATCTGACAGCAAAGGGGGAGTAAATGCATGAATATACTGGCTGTTGACGACGAGCCGAGGGCACTGCGCCTGCTGGTCAGCAATATTCTCGCGGCTGTGCCTCAGGCGGCGGTCGCGGACTTTACGTCGGCGGAGGAAGCACTGCAGTGGGCATCCGGGAATACATGTGATGTTGCTTTTCTGGATGTTGAGCTCGGCACAATGAGCGGCATTGAGCTTGGAAAGCGGCTGAAGGAATACCATCCGAAAACGAATCTGATTTTTGTAACGGCGTATCTGGAGTACGCGGTTTCCGCCTACGCGATGCATGCCAGCGGCTATCTGAATAAGCCGGCAAGCGTGGAGTCCATTCGTGCGGAGATGGAAAATCTGCGTTATCCGACGCCCCTTCCCGATACGGGCGACAGCCTTGTGGCGCGCTGCTTCGGCAATTTTGAGGTATTTTATGACGGGAAGCCGCTGCAGTTCAAAAGAGGCAAAACCAAGGAGCTTTTCGCCTTCCTGGTGGATCGGTGCGGAGCCCGGGTGACGCCGGGGGAAATCTGCGCGCGGCTTTGGGAGGATGAAACAGGCGACAGGCAGCAGAAGGACTATCTGCGCCACCTGACGATGGATCTGGCGCAGACATTGGAGCGGATCGGAAAAAGCGAGGTTTTTGTGCGCACACGCAGCGGCTACAGCGTGGATACGAAGCTTCTGAAGTGCGATTACTACGACTATCTGAATAACGTCCCCTCTGCGGTTCGGGCCTATCAGGGGGAATATATGCAGCAGTATTCATGGGCGGAGGAGCGGGCAGGGATCCTTTCCTCCCAGAATGAAAACACAGTGTGAGACAATACCGCTGGGTTTGTCTGCGGCCTTCGCCGGATCTTTTGCCCCAATTCTGCAGTTCAGAAAATCCACAATACATACAGTATTCCTGCGTTTTCTGAACTTTGTCTTGAGACAAAATCTCTC
>CAVIFH010000005.1:0-20276 GCA_963641615.1 bacterium
TATAAGACATTTGGGCTCCTTCCGCGATATCCGTTTCTTTTTTACTGCCTGACAGAACATGATCGTTTTTTATTTCTTACGCATTGTTTCTTTAATTCAACCATGTCTATAGTATAGCCCGGAAGTTGACTTTCGTCAAGTGTGCCTGCAGCTTTTGTTGAAATTTTTATGTTCACGACTTCTTATCTTTGGGGCAGCGTTTACTTTGGCAATTGAGGATTTTTCTTGAAGATTTTAAAAATTCCCCTTTGCCTTTTGCCTCGGATTGTGATGCTTTCCTGTTAGAAGAAAGTTCAGCATCGGTGACCTTGGAAACGGGGGAACCCACCTGGGCATGTAAGTCCCTAGGGTGCTTGACTTTGTTCTTTCTGTAGAAAAACTGTACACATAATTTCCAGTTTCCTTTTCTTTGACGTTGATCGTCACAGTGTAGGGCTGGAAATTTTTTGTGCCCTTTTCTGCAAAAACAAACATCATCCGCAAAGGAATACCACAAGTCTTTACCCCTTTACATGCCTCCATTTCCTTGCCTGTCTCTACCTTTGAGTAATCGCATCGGCTTCACTCAGAATTTCGCGGCATTCTAGGCCGCGGTCAAAGGTAACTCGCTGCTATGATGCACCGCCGTGCCGGTTTCCACCGGCTATCTGGGATGCGTCTCCTCTTACGCTCCGCCATGAAAGCTGCCTATTGACAGCAGCTGTACTAAGTGTTATGCTAATCGTACTAGTACAGTTGTTCATAGGAAAGAAAGGGGGCGCGCCTGTGCTGCTGCACCTGGATTACCGCGATGCGCGGCCGATATATGTGCAGATCATGGATGCCATCCGCCACCAGATTGCATCCGATGTCCTGATCCCGGAAGAAAAGCTGCCAAGCGTCCGTGAGCTTGCAGCAACTCTGTCCATTAACCCCAACACCATCCAGCGTGCTTATCGTCAGCTGGAGATGGAGGGCTGGATTGCCACCGTGCCGGGCAAAGGGTGCTTTGTCTGCGGCATTCCGGACGGGAACCCGCAGGAAGAGCTGCGTCTGCTGCGGCAATTTGACGAAGCTGCCAGAGCGCTTCTGCGCCGCGGATACACCCGCGCAGAGCTGGCGCAGCGGCTGGAACAGGAGGTTCACCATGCTTGAAATGTGTAATGTAACAAAATTCTTTGGCACATCAAAGGTTTTAAATAACTTCAGCATGTATGTGCCAAAGGGCTGCGTGTATGGGCTTGTAGGCCCGAACGGAGCCGGCAAATCCACCATCATCCGGCATCTCACAGGGATCTACCGTCCGGACGGCGGCAGCATTCGGGTAGACAATGAGGAAATTGTAAATAATCCGAGCTTGAAGGAGCGCATTGGCTACATCCCGGATGAAATATTTTATTTTCCCTCCGCTACCATGGAAGGGATGCACCGATTTTACCGGGAGCTTTACAGCCGCTTCGACGAAGCACTCTATCAGCGGCTGAAGGAGATTTTCCCGCTGCCGTCCTGCCCCATTCGCCGCTTCTCCAAGGGAATGCAGAAGCAGGCAGCATTTCACCTGACCCTCGCGGCAAAACCGGATATTCTGATTCTGGACGAGCCGGTGGATGGCCTCGACCCGGTAATGCGCCGTCAGGTTATGAGCCTGATCCTCTCCGATGTCTCCCAGCGCGGCACCACCGTGCTGATTTCCAGCCACAATCTGCGTGAGCTTGAAGATGTATGCGACCATGTGGGCATCGTAAATCACGGGGAAATGATTTTGCAGAAGAGTCTTGCCGATATGCAGGGAAGCACCGTCAAGCTGCAAATCGTCGGCGATGCGCCGAAGGGATTCGAAATTCTCCATGAGAGCCGCTCCGGAAGGCTGAATACCTTCATTCTTCGCGGAGGCTATCAGCAGGTGCAGGAAAAATGTGAATATATGAACCCTGCGTATTTTGATGTGCTTCCCCTTTCCTTGGAGGAAATCTTTATCTACGAGCTGGGAGGTGTGAATTATGAAGTCAAAGATATCGTGCTATGACAGCGCAGTCAGCCATGTTACCCTGAAGCGCTTCGCGCCGGTGAGTGTGCTGTATACCATCATTCTTCTTGTGCTCACAATCGGTACGGCTGCGGCAAATTACAGATCCGGCATTGGGAATATGCTGAGCGGCATTTGCAGCATGTGCTGCTTTGCGCCGATCATCAACCTGATCTACGCCGCCGTGCTGGCGCAGCTTCTTCTGGGTGACTTATACACGCCGCGGCTTGGCTATGCGCTGTATTCCATGCCGATTACCCTCGGCGGCTGGTTTGGCACCCAGGTGATTTTGGGCATCGTGAGCATTTTCCCCGGTATTATCCTTTCCTCCGCAATTATGCTGGTCAGGCTGGCCAGCTACCGCATTGTGATTCCATACTTCATCGGCACTGCGGTGTTCAGCTTTCTCTTTTTCTTCGGCATTGCGCTTCTCAGCGCCGTCTGTGCCGGGAACCGGATTGGAATGATCCTGCTCTACAGCATTTTGAACTTCGGCGGTCTGTTCTTCAGCTGGGCAAGGATCCGCATTTTCTGTCCCCTCATCTACGGAATCTATCTGCCGAACTATACTTCAAAGCTGTCTCCCATCGTAAACATTCTGTCCCGCACCCCCTTTGACATCAACTTCAAAGATGAAGAATGGAGCAGCGAATCCCTTTATCAGCCGAACGCGGCTGTTGAATCCATAGAATTCAGCAGTTTCCTCTGGAATCTTCTCGCTTATGCGGCGGTAGGGATTATCATTATCGCCCTGTCCTCCCGGCTGCTGCGCAGGCGCAAGGTCGAATGTGCCGGCGACCTGCTGGCATTCCGGAAAGCCGAGCCGATTCTCCTCGTTGCCTGCTCCGCATTTTGCGGGATCCTCTTCCACGCAATTTCCTATTACTTTGCCTGGGGCATGGGATACCCTATGCTGCTGATCGGCATGGCCATTGGCTACTATGCAATGCTCATGCTGCTGCAGAGGCGGACGGATGTATTTACGAAGAAGTCCGTTGCACCCCTTGTACTTATCGAGGCTGTCTTCTTCGCCGCCATCACTGCCGTCGGTCTGAATCTGTTCGGCATTACCTACCGGATCCCGGAAGCAGAGGACGTCGCGCAGGTGCAGATTCGGCTTTTGTACGAAAGCAGCACATACACAGCCTCAGATGAGGGCAGCATCCGGACAGCGATTCAGATTCAGGAGGAGTGCCTGAGTTACTTCCGCAAAGCAGAACAGACCTGCTCTCTGCCGGAGCGGATATACGGGAATAAGGAAAATATCCCCTATGCGGAGGGGGATGAATCTCTGGAGTCAAGCCCGGTTACAATCTGCTACACCATGAAGGATGGCTCGAAGCTCAACCGCTGCTACTACATTCTGGAGTCCTTTGCATGCATTGATCCGCTGCGGAATATTTTCTCGGCGCCGGAATATGTGCTTGATGGAGCGCTTCTGGATGAAAACGGTCAGATACGGCAGGATGCCCTGTCAAGCGGCCTGTATATCGCCACTCTCTCCTGCTGGCACGAATTTCAGAACGGCACCTCTGAATACAGTGCAAACTGCCGCATTTCCTCGGAGGACCTGCCGGGACTAATCGAGGCGATTCTGAAGGACTGCGAAGAAAACACCATGGCGCAAAGCTGGATCCTCCACTGCGATGATCCTCAGGCCGACTCCATCGACATTAGCTCTTACAACGCGGCGAGGGGTTACGAAACCTCCAGCTGCTACCTCAACGTTTATGCGTCCAATGTAAACACGCTGAATTACCTGATTGCGCACGGATATCACAGTGCATTGAGCTAGTGTAAAGCAGCATCAAACCGCCCCGGGAGTTTCCTTCCTGTAAAGGAAGCCCTCAGGGCGGCAATTTTATCTCTTTTTGGTGCGTCCGGAAGCCGTCGGCGCGCTGCGATGCGCTTCTTTCTTTTTTCCCGCATCTTTTGGCAACGATTCGCGGTCTCCCGGCTTTGGCGGATAAGGGCGAATAAGGCACTTCGGCCCCTGGCCAATCAGATCCTCCCGGTGGGCAGTCAAAAGGGCCTCCCGGACAAGATGATAATTTTTCGGGTCGCGGTACTGAATCAATGCGCGCTGCATGGCCTTCTCGTGAGGGTTGGTTGGGACATAAACCGGCTCCATTGTTCTGGGGTCAAGGCCCGTGTAATACATCACCGTAGAAAGCGTGGAGGGCGTTGGGTAAAAATCCTGCACCTGCTCTGGATTGTAGCCCATATCCCGTATGTATTCCGCCAGCTCAATGGCCTCCTTCAGCGTGGACCCCGGGTGGCTGGACATCAGATAAGGAACCAGATATTGCTTCAGGCCATATTGTTTGCTCAAGGCAAAATACTGCTCCGTAAAGCGATTGTACACAGCATTGCAGGGCTTTCCCATGCGCTTAAGGACTGCGTCTGAAACATGCTCCGGCGCGACCTTCAGCTGTCCTGAAATGTGGTACTGTACCAGCTCCTTGAAGAATGTCTGCTTTTTCTCCGCAATCAGATAATCAAAGCGGATGCCGCTGCGGATAAAAACCTTTTTAACGCCCGGGATTTTCCGCAGCTTTCTGAGAAGCGCGACGTAGTCAGAGTGGTCGGCGTTAAGATTTTTGCAGGGCTCCGGATACAGGCACTGGCGGCCGCCGCAGGCACCCTTGGTCAGCTGCTTTTCACACGCCGGATGCCGGAAATTGGCCGTAGGGCCTCCAACATCATGGATATAGCCCTTAAAATCCTTATCATGGGTCATTTGCTCCGCCTCGGCCAAAATGGAATCATGGCTGCGTACCTGGACGATCCTGCCCTGATGGAATGTCAAGGCGCAAAAGGAGCAGGCGCCAAAGCAGCCGCGGTTGCTGACCAGGCTGAATTTAACCTCTTCAATGGCAGGCACTCCGCCCATTTTTTCATAGCTCGGGTGGTAGGTCCTGCAATAAGGCAATGCATATACCGCATCCATTTCCGCCATGCTTAAGGGCTTTTGGGGCGGATTTTGCACAACATACTCATTCCCGTAAGGCTCCGCAAGCCGCTTTGCGGTGAAGGGATCACAGTTCGCGTACTGAATGCGGAAGGACTCCGCATAAGTCCGTTTTTCCTTGCTGAGAGCCTCATAGGCAGGAAGAATGACCGTCGGCAGGCTCTCATCCAGCACTCTGGTTTTAAATATAGTGCCGTCCACATAGGTAATATCCTTTACATCCATGCCGGCATTCAGTGCATCCGCAATTTCAGCCACACTGCGTTCGCCCATGCCGTACATCAGCAGATCCGCCTGGGAATCCAGCAATATGGAGCGCTTGATGCGGTCTGACCAGTAGTCATAGTGCGCAAGCCGCCGCAGACTCGCCTCAATGCCCCCGATCAGGATCGGGACATCCCGATAGGTCTGCCGAATCAGGTTGCAGTAAACAACAACTGCATAATCCGGGCGCTTTCCCATCACTCCGCCGGGTGTAAAGGCATCCGTTTTTCGCCGGTGCTTTGACACGGAGTAGTGGTTTACCATGCTGTCCATATTGCCGCTGCTGACCAGGAAGCCCAGCCTTGGGCGCCCGAAAACATCAATTGACTTTGGGTTTTTCCAGTCCGGCTGGGAAATAATCCCCACCTTGTAGCCGCGGCTTTCCAGGATGCGGCTGATAATGGCGTGGCCAAAGGACGGATGGTCGACATATGCGTCCCCGCATACATACACAAAATCGCACTGTACCCAGCCCCGGTTTATCATATCCTGTTTGCTGACAGGCAAAAATTCCATACTGCCGCTCCTTACTTGGGAGAGAAATCTCGGCGAACTCTATCAATCAATTTGGAGTAAATTCGCTGATACATCCACTTTTCGCTGACTTTTCCCTGAATCTCATCCACCGGGATCCAGCAGACGCCGCTGTTTTCGTCCGGCTTCATGAATACCGGTGCATCCGGGTCCGCTTCAAAAAGGTACGTTACATTTAGATGCAGATGGGAGCTGACATATTTTCCGCGCTTTTCATGCCCGTCCACCGTAAGCACTTCGATGGAAAAAATGTCATCACCTAATGACTTCAGCGTTCTTAAGCCGCACTCCTCGCAGGTCTCTTTTTTCGCAGCCTCATGCAGGTCTGTCATACCATCGGCATGGCCGCCCATCCAAGACCAGGAGTTATAAATGTTGTGGTAAACCATCAGCGCGCTTTTCCTGTCAGGGCTGACCACCCATGCGGAGGCTGTCAGGTGCGCCGCTGCGCAGGCACGGGAAAAAACATCCATGCCGCTGCCGAGCCAGGCTAAAATCTCCCGTTTGTCCGCTTCTTCCTGTTCATTCAGAGGGACATAATGCTCTATCTGGCTGCAAAGGTTCATTTCTTTTTTTCCACCTTCTGCTTTGTTCCGTCCGGGCGGAGCAAATAGGTATTGCTCAGCTGTCCCTCCAGGTTTGCTTTCACGGAGTCAATATAAATACGGCGCAGTTTTGCGCGCTCCTCCAGCTCCTCCTGTGTAAGCGATTCCTGCTTTGCCTTATGGGCGAGAGCATTAATTCTCGCGATAACGTCTTCCATTTTCATTGGTTTTTCCACTTTTCTGTACCTCACACATATTGATGGATCGTAATGCTGACGCGTCCCTTCTTTGTTTCGCCGCCGATCCCGGCAAGTCTGATTTTGCCGTAGCCTCTCACGGAAATTTTCGCGTTTTCAGGCACCGGCTTATCCGGCTTTTCACACACGACCCCATTGATGCACACCTTGCTCGCCGCAATGCAGTCCGCTGCAATTCCCCTGCTGATGCGAAAGCCGGAGGAAACAATGCTGTCCAGCCGGAGGGATGCAACCGTATCCCTGATTTCCTTGATTTCCGGCTCCGGAACAGCCACCCCCTCCAAAGGGAGCTGGGATAAATGCACACGCGTGCGCCCCGCCTGCGTGAAGCTGTCCAGGAGGAACGGCGCAACCGCCTGGGTCACAAAGAAAATACATTTTCCCTCTCCGACGCAAATATCGCCGATGTTCTCACGGCTGATGCCGGATCCGATCAGTGCTCCCAAAAAATCACGGTGCCCGGGGCTGTCGCCATGGTAAAACTGCGCGTGCAAACATACAACGGGGCTTTGCTCCTCATACAGAGCCTTCTCTTCCAGGTAATCCGGGAGATAAACCAGCATTTTCCGCTCGGCGTCTTCATATCCGCCGAAGGCATGCAGCCCCTCCGCCTGTCCGAAGAGAAACTGTGCCAGGCTCTGCTCATATGGCGAAAGGAAGCAGGTGGACGCCGGAACATTTCTGCGCATTCCTGCATCGATTTTATCCCAAAGCTTTGCCAGAAGGAGCTTCTCTTCCTGGGTTTTTCCGATTTTTTCTATGTTGTTTCGATCCATAAGCAGCCCGATGCCCTTACGGCATCCTCCCATTTTCGTGTATTATAGCACATATGCTTCGGGCGGAAAAGAAGTTTTTCTTGAGAGCCGGCCGATTTTACGATATAATGTGCGCAGAACGCACTGCATGAAAGAGGAAGCACATATGGTTATTGCGATTATCGGAGGGGGAGCCTCCGGCATGGCCGCCGCGCTTGCAGCGGCAGAAAATCCACAGCATCAGATCGTGCTCTTAGAGCGGCAAGCCCGGCTTGGGCGGAAACTGCAGGCCACAGGCAACGGGCGCTGCAATCTATCCAACCGTCATGCAGACTTAAGTCACTACCACGGGGATGACGTTTCTTTCGCGGATTTTTCTCTGAGCCAATATCCGTCAGAAGAAACGCTGGAATGGTTCCGCGCCATGGGGCTTTACACGGTAACCGAGCCATCCGGGAAAGTGTATCCCTACTCTGACCAGGCAAATTCCGTGGTAGACGTGCTGCGTTTCGCACTGGACCGTCCAAACATCCGGCTGATGCTTGGCTGCGAGATAGAAAAAATCAAGAAAACAGAGCATGGATTTTTACTGCAGTGGCAGAATAACGCTCTGGACTGTGACCGTCTGATTGTGGCCTGCGGCGGACTGGCCGGCACAAAGCTTGGGGGATCCATGTCCGGATATCAGCTTCTGCGCAGCATGGGACACCATTGCACCCGTCTGCGTCCGAACCTCGTTCAGCTGAAGACCGATTGGGGCGGAATTACCGGGCTGAAGGGCGTGCGGGCCAACTGCCGCGCCGAAATTGAATACAACGGAAGCCTTATCCGCGGGAGCACCGGAGAGCTGCAGTTTACGGACTGTGCGCTGTCCGGGCCGGTCATATTTGAAATATCCAGAGATGTCTGCTGTGAAAAGGGAAAATGGAGCTGCAGGCTGGACTTTCTTCCGGAATTATGCGAAGATACGCTGCTGTGCGAGCTGAAACGGCGCAGAGAAAAGCCGCTGCCCGCATCGGAGCTTTTCACCGGCATCCTCCACAATCGTTTAGGGCGTGTGCTCATGGTCACAGCCGGGATCTCCCTGCAGCAGCCGATGGAGTCCCTTTCTGATGCACAGCTTCAGGATGCCGTCCGTGCGGCGAAAGCACTGTGCATCCCGCTGACGGCGCCGATGGGAATGGACTGTGCGCAGGTAACGGCAGGCGGGATCGCAACAGCAGAGTTCGACAGCAAAACCATGGAAAGCAGACTGGTGCCCGGGCTGTATGCCTGCGGTGAGGTACTGGATATAGACGGCGACTGCGGCGGGTATAACCTGCAGTGGGCATGGAGCTCCGGCAGGCTTGCCGGGGAAAACGCAGGGAGGAAATCGGAATGATTCGTATTCGGGATATTGCATTCCCGCCGGAGCATCACACGGCGCAGCTGCAGTTTGAGGCGGCAAGGCTGCTTCATCTTTCGCCATCCGCCATTCGGCAGATCCGGATCGTACGCCGAAGCATAGACGCGCGAAAGAAGCCGGATATAAAAATTATCTACACCATAGACGTGCAGATCGACGGAAATGAAAAAAAGGTCCTTCGGGCCGCCGGCTGCAAGCGTGCAGAGCCTGCGCCCGTATCCGGTTATCGTCCGCCGAAGCGGCGCAGTGCTCCGGAGCTTCCGCCGGTGGTAGTGGGATTTGGCCCTGCCGGCATGTTCTGTGCGCTTATTCTCGCCCTCGCAGGGCAAAATCCCATTGTACTGGAGCGCGGTGAGGATGCGTCTGCAAGGCATGAAAAGGTGGAACGCTTTTTTGCAGGGGCCCCTCTTGATCCGCGCAGCAACGTGCAGTTCGGTGAAGGCGGCGCAGGAACCTTTTCTGACGGGAAACTGAATACCGGCGTAAATAACCCGCGTATCCAGTGGATCCTGCAGCAGTTTGTCGATGCAGGCGCGGGGGAAGACATTCTCTTTGACGCCAAGCCCCACGTTGGTACGGATGTGCTGCTGACTGTCGTGCAGAACATCAGGAAGAAAATCATCAGCCTTGGAGGAGAGGTACGCTTTTGCACACAGGTGACAGGCCTTGAGCAGGAGAATGGGCATCTGACCGCGCTGATCACCGACAGGGGCGAACGAATCCCATGCAGCAGTGCCGTTTTTGCAATCGGCCACAGCGCCCGAGATACCTTTCGGATGCTGGAGGAGAAAAAAATTTCCATGGAACCGAAGCCCTTCTCCATGGGTGTACGCATTGAGCACCGGCAATCAGATATTAACGCCGCCCAGTATGGGCAGCAAAACCCGTTTCTCCCCCCTGCGGACTATAAGCTTGTAAAGCACCTTGAAAACAATACGGTCTATACCTTCTGCATGTGCCCCGGAGGCTATGTCGTCGCAGCAGCCTCAGAGGAGGGGGGCGTGGTGACAAACGGCATGAGCTTTGCAGACCGCGCCGGTGAAAACGCCAATGCCGCCCTGCTGGTGACGCTGAACCCGGATGTATTTCCCTACCCCGGCCCCCTGGGCGGCTGCAAATGGCAGCAGGAGATTGAGCACCGGGCCTATGCCGTCAGCGGCAGTTATCTCGCACCGGCGCAGAGAATCGGCGACTTTCTTGCCGGGAAGCCAAGCACCGGCCCGGGGAAAGTACAGCCAACCTACCGTCCTGGCGTCACCTGGTGCGACCTGCATGACGTTCTGCCGCAGTGCATCACGCAGTCCCTTGAGGAAGCGATCCCGGAGCTGGAAAAGAACCTGTCCGGTTTCTCAAACCCGGACGCCATTCTCACCGCGCCGGAAACACGCAGCTCTTCTCCGGTACGGATTCTGCGCGATGACTCCCGCCAAAGCAGCATAAAGGGCATTTATCCAACCGGCGAGGGTGCCGGCTACGCCGGCGGAATCATGTCCGCCGCGATTGACGGCATTTTGACCGCAGAAGCAATTCTGTCACACGCACAGCCGTAAAGCAGCACCGCACAGCCTGTCCCTGCATTTCAGGGGAGACTGTGCGGTGTACTTTTTTCATCAGGAAACAAAGCTACTCATCATCGCTGTCCAAAAGCTCTGCCATAATCATGTTGTACAGGATTTCGGCTTTTTTTTCAAAAAGCTTTTCAAGCCGCACTGCCTGCCGCTGATTTGGCGCAGGTATCTGGAGCTTCATCAGATTTCCGCTGATGTCGTCCATTTCCATTGTCACTGTGCACATTTCCGTGTCACTTGGCGTAATCTGAGTCTTCAGTAAACTGCTTTTGCGAAGCCGGCGGTTAAAGCGGTCTGCCGCATTCTCTGCCCGGGTACGCACCGTGTAGGCAATGGAGCTCTCTGTCAGGGCCCCGTCTGCTCTGCCCTTCTGCGTAATCTCGTACAGGTCATCCTCCTTTTGCAGCAGATGCCCTGACGCAACCATCTGGGGAATTGCCTCGCACACATTGAAATAACTGACGCAGTCATCCTGAAGACATAATTCATATATCTGCTGGCTTGTGGCAGGGTAAGACACCCTGGACATCACAAACAGAATCAGCACCTTCGTATCCACCATATCATGAATAAAGCCCAATTGCTGCATACCGGTTCCTCCTATCGGGTTCTATACAAAAATTATAAAGCATGGCGGTCAAAAATCAAGAGGTACTGACAATTATTCTATGGCAGGAGTTCTTACGCACACTCCGATGCCATTCTTTTCAATTCGTCTGCCAGGTCCGTCTCCTCCCAGGGGCGGTCAGGGACACCAAAATGCCCGTATGCGGCAGTCGCCGCATAGATGGGGCGGCGAAGGTCAAAGCGCCGGATGATTCCTGCCGGAGTCATATCCACCGCTTTGCGAAGAAGCTGAACCATGCTTTCATCTGAAATTTTACCCGTTTCAAAGGAATCCACCCGCACGGAGACAGGCTCCGCCACGCCGATGGCATAAGCCAGCTGCACCTGAACCTGCGTTGCAAGCCCTGCCGCCACCAGATTTTTAGCCATATAGCGTGCAAGATATGCCGCACTGCGGTCTACCTTTGTCGGGTCCTTGCCGGAAAATGCACCGCCGCCGTGGGAAAAATACCCGCCGTAGGTATCCACAATGATTTTTCTGCCGGTCAGGCCCGTATCACCATTGGGGCCGCCGATGACGAACTGTCCCGTCGGGTTGATAAAGATGTGCTTTACATGCTCCGGCTTGAAGCCATACCTTTGCAGCACCGGCGCAATTACTTCTGCGGAAATGTACTCCCGCAGCTTCTCAATTTCAAATTCGTGGCTGTGCATCACCGAGACGACGACGGTATCCACGCCGACAACGTTCCCCTGCTCATCATATTCCACTGTAACCTGTGTTTTTCCGTCCGCGCGAAGCAAATCGGTGGAATGGATGCATTCCGTCAGGCGATTGCACAGGGCACGCGCCAGGGCAATCGGCATTGGCATCAGCTCCGGGGTCTGGGTGCAGGCGCCGCCAAACATCATTCCCTGGTCGCCCGCTCCCCCTACGGCGTCATTCGTTCCCAATGCGATATCTGCGGACTGTGTATGGATATGGCACTGGATTTCCACGCTGTCTGCATCAAATCCGTCCTCCGGGTACACATAGCCGATTCTGCGGATAGCCTCTCTGGCAACCGATGCATAATCTACAGCTGCCTTTGTGGTAATTTCGCCGCAAATCAGGCAGAAATTGGTTGTAACCATGGTCTCGCAGGCCACACGCGAATCGGGATCCTGCGCAAGGCACGCATCCAGAATTGCATCTGAAATGGAGTCGGCCACTTTATCCGGGTGACCATTCGTAACACACTCTGAAGTAAATAATCTTTTTTCCATTTTTTCCTTTCTTTCCGTTCAAACATAAAAAAACGCACACCGAAGATTCGATGTGCGCATCTGCCGAATCCTCATCTTTCGTTGCCGCCGGATTTAGCACCTTGAATAACAGGTTGCCGGGTTTCATCGGGCCGTTCCCTCCACCACTCTTGATAAGGCTGTATTCACTTTTCAGGGGTATTATAATCTGTTTTTCTGTATTGTCAAGTACCGACAGGCAATTCTTCACCGGCACACGCCGCCTCAGACGTCAATGTCCACTTTAGGAGATGCCTTGCGCTGCTCCTGAGATTCCGTAACCGCATTGAACTTTGCGTGAGTATCCTGGACCTCGCGAAGTGCCTTGGCAATGACCTCTTCGGTCTGCCGCAGGGACTCTGCCATATACTCGTTGCCTGCCTTGCGGATCTGATTTACCCGCTCCTGTGTCTGGGCAACCAGCTCCTCACTGCGCTTCTGCGCCTCTTTATAGATTTCTTCCTTGGCCACAAGCTCATTTGCCTGCTCGTTGGCCTTGCGGATAATGCTCTCCGCCTCGCGGCGCGCCTGACTGATCAGCTCATTGCGTGACTCTACGATGGTGCGCGACTGCTTGATCTCCCCGGGAAGCTGTGAAATGATCTCATCAAGCAGGTCCAGTACCTTGTCTCTTTCCAGAATGCACTTATCCGCGGCAAGCGGCATGGAACGCGCATCCTGCACCATATCGTACAAGGTGCCGATAATATCTTCTGTGGTGTTGCTGCTCATAGGGAACCCTCCATTTTTTTAGATATTCTATCGCGGACATCCGGAATAATTTCTTCCGGTAAAAAATCCGATAAATCTGCTCCGTAGTTTGCAAGCTCCTTTACCATACTGGAGCTTAAATACATATATTTGCTGGCCGCCGTCAGGAACATCGTATCCAGCTCAGGGTTAAGCTTATGATTCACCAGCGCCATCTGAAATTCATTTTCAAAATCGGAGCCTGCGCGCAAGCCCTTGATTACGACGCAGCTGCCTTTTTTTCTTGCATATTCCGCAAGGAGCTCACCGGAACAGTCAACCTCTACATTGGGCAGATCCGCCGTCACACGTTTGATGAGCTCCTTGCGCTCTTCAAGCGTAAACATCGGATTTTTTCCGGCATTCATCATCACACACACGATCAGCTTATCAAAAATTCTGGACGCGCGGCGTATAATATTCAGATGTCCGCTGGTAATGGGGTCGAAGCTCCCCGGATAGATTGCAGCTTTCATATTGGGCTTTGCTCACCCCTGTCTTTACGGTAAAATGTCAGACTGATCTTCCCGTATTTATAATCCCGGGATCTCGTAAACCCGGGGTATCCTGCCGGCAATTCCTTCTGCACGGGACGTTCTGCGGCTATTATACCATTGGATTGCAAAATGTCAATTTCCGTTATCTTTTTTATTGCATTTTCCAGGTACTCTTCCGCATAAGGGGGGTCAAGCAGAATCAAATTGAATTTTTCTCTGCAGCGTGAGAGATAAGCCAGATAGTCTGCACACACGACAGACGCATTCTCCGAAAAATTTGTTTTTTTCAAATTTGCGCGAATAAGCTCGCATGCCTCTCTCCTGCAGTCCACAAACACTGCATATTCCGCGCCGCGGCTCATCGCTTCTATTCCCAGCTGGCCGGTTCCGCCGAACAGATCCAGTACCTTTGCCCCGGGCAGGTCAAACTGAAGCACGCTGAAAAGCGCTTCCTTTACCCTGTCCGTTGTGGGACGCGTCAGCATTCCGTCCGGTGTAAGGAGGTGCGTTCCCTTTGCTTTCCCCGATATTACCCGCATATTGTTCATTCCTCCTTCTGCTGATTTTCATCATCCGGGTGATGAAAATGACGATAAACCGCAAATGCGGCATCTTTTGGCAAAAACCGCTCCAGATCCGGCAAATCCGCCTGTGCAATGGCCTTGATGGATTTAAATCTCTGCAGAAGCTCCTGCTTTCGCTTTGGGCCGATTCCCTCAATACCATCCAGCTCGGAATAATGCAGGCGTTTGCTGCGAAGCTGTCTGTGATAGGTGATCGCGAATCTGTGCGTTTCCTCCTGAATGCTGCCAATCAGCGAAAAAATGTTCTGATTGGTGTCAATGGAAATTTCCCTGCCGTCCGTCGTTACGAGCGCTCTGGTACGGTGACGGTCATCCTTGACCATGCCGAATACAGGAAACACAATGCCCAGCTCCTCCAGTGCGCGCAGCGCCGTCTGCGCATGGGCAATCCCGCCGTCGATCAGGAGCAGATCCGGCGGAAACTCAAAGCCCTTGTCTCCTGCCTGATAGTGCACAAATCTGCGCTTTACGACCTGATGCATGGAGGCATAGTCGTCCTGATTCGCCAGCCCCTCCAGCTTGAAGCGCCTGTAGTCACTTTTTTTTGGCTTTCCGTCCTGAAAAACCACCATGCTTGCCACAATATCCGTCCCGGAAATATTGGAAATGTCGAATGACTCGATCCTTCTGGGCACAGGGATGTCCAGCATCTTTCCGAGGAGCTGAAGCACTGCGTGACTTCGTTCCTCTTTATCCGTAACACGCGCCGCCTCTTCAAGCGCATTTTTGCATGCAAGCTCCACAAGACGGACATTGTCCCCCCGCTGCGGAATACGAAGCTTTGTCTGCCTTCCGTATTTCTGCTCCATGAGCTGAGAAAAAAGCTCCCCATCCTCCAGCGGGAACGGGAGGAGCACATGCTTCGGGGCATAGCCTCTGCTCAAATAGAACTGCTTCATCAGGCTTGAAACCGCATCCTCTTTATCGTCCGGCACCGGAAAAACCTCGTACTCCTTATCCAGCAGATTGCCATTGCTGAAGTGAAGCACCGCAAAGCAGGCCTTTACCTCCGTCTGCGCAAATCCGATGACATCGGTATCCGCAAGGGTTCCCGCGGTTACGAGCTGCTTCTGCCCCAGCGCCTCCACCGCATTCAGTCGGTCCCGCAGCACAGCAGCTGTTTCAAATTCCAGATTTTCCGCCGCCGCAAGCATCCGGGTTTTAATTTCCTCCGCAACGGACTTATAATTTCCGGCAAGCAGCTGCTTCGCCTGCTCCATCGTCTGCCGATACTGCGTGCAGGTTTTCGATGTCTGGCACCATCCGGCGCACTGATTCATATGGTAGTTCAGGCAGGGGCGATCCTTCCCCACATCCCGCGGAAACTCCCGCGTGCATGTAGGCAGCTTCAGGGTCTTCTCGATTGCCTCCAGCACACTGTGCGTCATACTGCGGCTGCCGAAGGGCCCGTAGTAGTGTGCCCCATCATCGGCAATCTTGCCGGAAATCGTAATTCGCGGATAGATTTCCCGCATGTCAAGCCGCAGATACGGATATCCCTTATCGTCCTTCAGCAGAATATTATATTTCGGCATATACCGCTTGATTAAGGAGCACTCCAGCACCAGCGCCTCAAATTCGCTGGCAGCAACAATTACGTCAAAATGGTGGATCTTGCTCACCATCATCCGTGTTTTCGGCGTGTGAGAAGCGGTATCCTGAAAATACTGGCTGACGCGATTCTTCAGTTTCTTTGCCTTGCCGACATAAATGACCTTGTCGGTCTTGTCGCGCATAATATAAACACCCGGAGCGTAAGGAAGAGAAAGGGCCTTATCCTTCAATTCATCAAAAGTCATATCACCATTACTATTACTCTGAAAAAACCGTCTCAAGCATTCACAGCATTGAGACGGTTAAAAGCGTGGATGAACCCGAAACCGGCACTCTGCCGTGCCGCAGGCTCCTGTAAATTAATAAACGTCCCGCTGGAGCAATTCTTCCAGCGCATTTACTGCAGTCTCTGCGTCGGGACCGGCGGCACTCAGGGTAACCACGGTACCGGTAACGATTCCCAGAGACATAATGCCCAGCAGGCTCTTCGCATTCATCTTGCGGCTCTCGGATTCCAGCCAAATGCTGCTCTCGAACTCATTGGCCTTCTGTACAAAGTAGGTTGCCTGTCTGTTGTGCAGGCCGGATTCACAGCGCACAACAACTTCTTTGCTATACATATCCATACACTCCTTTACACTGCGTCTGACAGACCGCAATGAATCTGCTTATATAATACCATTTTTACCGAAAAAGTCAACCGGAATTCATGCGTATTGCACAAGCCGCTGCTTTTTTGTGCAATCCCCCACTTTTTTTCTTCATATGGTAAAATTTGCGCGTGTTCTTTATGCAAATTCCGCAATGGTGACGCCGTCTTCTCCCTCTCCGTACACTCCGAGGCGAAAGCTCTTTACAAACTTATTGCGTTTAAGTGACTGATGTACCGCCTGCCGAAGGGCGCCTGTCCCCTTGCCGTGAATAATTCTGACCGTGGAAAGCTTCGCCCGCATCGCCTCATCCATGTAGCGGTCCAATACGCAAATTGCCTCCACAGTATCCATGCCGCGCAGATCCACCTCAGAGGACATGGCCGCGGTTTTCATTTCCCGTCCGGAATGCGCCGGGTGCCCGCCCTTTTGTTTATAGGGGTTTTCATTCTCCAGCAAATACACCTCATCCGGCTTCGCCGTTACCTTCATAATTCCGGCCTGCAGACTGAGGGTTCCGTTTTTGTTAATCGCAAGGACGCTTGCCTTGATGCCCATGCTGAGCAGCTCCACGGTGTCGCCCACCTTGATTGCCCTTGTTGCCTGGGGACGGGGACGGTCTGCCTGCTTTTCGCGGATCTTGTCCTCCGTTTCATTCAGTGTACGGCGCAGCTCTGCCTGACGCTGGTTGATTCCCGCGGTATCGCCGCTTTCCTCCAGCTGCCTGCGCAGCGCTTTCAGCTCATCCGAGGCAAGATTCGCCGCTGCCCGGGCCTCATCAATGATTCCCTGTGCCTCACGTCTTGCCGCAGCCATGGCTTTTTCCTTTTCCTTGCGAAGCTGCTCCTGGTACTGCTCGCTTTGCTGCTTGATTTTCGCGGTCTCCTGCCGCAGCTTTTCCGCCTCAATACGTGCATTTTCCATCTGCTGCCGCTGCTGCTCCAGTTGGGACAGCACATCTTCAAAATCCTTATCGCTCTTGCCGACCAGGTCACCGGCTTCCTTCAGAATATCCTCCGGCAGGCCTAATTTTCTGGATATCGCAAAGGCATTTGATTTTCCGGGGATGCCTATGAGCAGCCTGTAAGTCGGCTGTAGCGTCTCTACATCAAATTCGCAGGATGCATTTATAACGCCCTTTGTCCGCATGGCATAGAGCTTCAGCTCCGCATAGTGGGTCGTTGCCGCCACACGGCTGCCCATCTTCCTGCAGAACTCGATCAGGGCAATGGCCAGTGCAGCACCCTCCGCCGGATCCGTGCCTGCCCCAAGCTCATCGAAAAGCACCAGAGTACGGCCATCGCACTCCTCTACGACCTTCACAATGGTCTTCATATGGCTGGAGAAGGTCGACAGACTCTGGGCAATCGACTGCTCATCGCCGATATCCGCCAGAATGGCGTCAAAAGTGGATAGCTCGCTCCCGTCCCCTGCCGGGACATGCAGGCCGCACTCTGCCATCAACGTGAGAAGGCCAATCGTTTTTAACGTAACTGTTTTTCCGCCCGTATTCGGGCCGGTAATGATCATGGTGTCGAAATCCGACCCGAGGCGCAGAGAAATGGGAACCACCTTTTGCGCATCAATCAGAGGGTGACGCGCATTGCGGAGCACGACCCTGCCGCAGTCATTCATAATCGGTGCCCATGCATTCATGCGGAAGGCAAGCTTTGCCTTTGCGAAAATCACATCCAGCTGCACAAGCATCCTGTAGTCAAGATTGATGTCCTCTGCATGTGCCGCCGCTTCTGCGGACAGCTCCGCAAGGATCCGCTCAATTTCCTTCTTTTCCTTCAGCTCCAGCTCCCGCAGGGCATTGTTGGCATTTACCGCGGACATTGGCTCGACAAAATAGGTTGACCCGGTGGCGGAAACGTCATGCACCAGTCCGGGAACGTCATTTTTACATTCGGATTTTACCGGAACCACATAACGCCCCTGGCGAATGGTTATAATCGGCTCCCGCAGGAATTTGCTGTACGCCGGAGAAGAGATTACCTTCTGCAGACTGTCGCGGATCTTTCCGGCCTGGATGCGCATATGCCTGCGGATATCCGCAAGCTCGGAGGACGCAGCATCGGCGATCTCCTCTTCCGATAAAATTGCGCCGAGAATACGGTCCTCCAGATATTTATTGGGCGTTATCCCGTGAAAAAGCTCGTCAAGGACGGTCGGTTCCTCATCGTCCGATATATACCCCCGGGTCATTCGCGCACACCGCAGGATACCCCCGATTGCAAGCAGCTCCTTTGGCTGCAGGCACCCGCCGCGATCCGCCCGCTCCAGGGCGGCGGATACATCCGTCGATGCGGAAAATGCCGGGTACCCCTTCCGCGAGCTCAGCTGAAAAGCTGCCGTCGTCTGCCGGAGCATGTGCTCCACCTCCTCAAGGTCGGAGGTCGGGCGGAGGTCAATGCAGGCCTGCTTGCCGCCTGCACTTCCCGCACAATCCGCAAGAAGCGCCAGAACCTGATCAAGCTCCAGCTTTAACATGGATTTTTCATATAATTCAGACATATTGTACTCCTCATTCCACCTGAAGCGGGTCTTCAGATGGATAACACAGCGATTTATAAAATTCCAGAGCCGGAAATCCATGCTCCAGCTGCGTGGTGAGAAAGCTTTCCGCAACAGAGGCAAATCTGCGCAAGCTGTCGTCGTCCAGTCGGAAAGAGAAAATTTTCTTTGACTCGCAGGAGCAAACGAACCGCATTGCCTGCAAGACAGGCGCCGTTACCGGCAAACGTATGCCGCTCGAAGCCTGGTCGCGGCAGGCAGCGCATTCCAGCAGTCCCGAAGAAATGTCAAACCGCTCCGGATTTTTGCTGCCGCACACATGGCAGCCGCTTAAATCCGGTGTGTAGCCGGACAGGCAGGCAGCCCGCAGCTCAAAAACGGCCTTCACCTGCACCTGCGGCAGCCGGAGCTCAGACAGCGCATACAGGCAATTCAGCAGCAGCGACTGCAGCTCCGGCGTGGGGGAATCCTCCTGCGACAGCGTTTCCGCAGCCTGGGCAAAATAGGATGCCAAAGAGAGCAGCTCCATGTCCGTGCGGAGTCCCTGAAAGAGATTTATTACGCGGGCGTCGTTAATGCTGTACTGTCCCTGATATTCAAATATGGTAAATTCGTCAAAAGCCAGAAGCTGGCAGGCAGCAGTCAGCGGATTATTTTTTCTGCGCAGGCCTCTTGCCTTGAGCACCAGCTTTCCGTGCCTCTTTGTGAGCACCGTCAAAAGCGTGTCCCGATCGTTATAATCCGCCATTCTCAGGACGACGCCCTGAACCGTCAGGTACATGCCTTTCCTCCGTCACTCTCCGTTCGGCGTTCCCGTGCATTCTGCAAGACAGAGAGTCACTCGTTGTAGCCGAAGTTTCGGACCATGAAATCGCTGTCCCGCCAATTTTCCTTCACCTTTACCCAGGTCGTCAGGTACACCTTCGTGCCCATAAACCTTTCGCAGTCCACTCGGGCCATGGAGGAAATTTTTTTCAGCATTTCTCCGCCTTTTCCGATAATAATTCCCTTATGGCTGGCCTTTTCGCAATAAATTGTTGCGTCAATATCGATAATGCCGTTATCGCGTTCGGAAAATCTGTTGATTTCCACTGCCGTCCCGTGGGGAACCTCCCGCTCCAGGCACCAAAGCAGCTTTTCGCGTATAATCTCAGCCATCACCTGCCGCTCGGGCTGGTCGGTTGTTGCATCCTCCGGGAAAAGGAACGGGCCCGGGGATGCATGCTTTTCACAGGTTTGCAGCAAATCCGGCACGCCGTCCCCGGTCTTGGCCGACAGAGGAATGATCGTGTCAAAATTTGCCTTCCGGGCGTAGACATCCATTACCTCAAGGATTTTGTCTTTTTCAACGGTATCGATCTTGTTGATTGCAAGGATTGCAGGGTGGCGGCTGCTCTGAATTCTCTGCAGCAGCGCCTCCTCCTGGGCGCCGACAGAGGCAATCGGCTCCACAACAAGGATCGTCAGATCCATATCGGCAATGGATTCCTGGGCCACGTTCACCATATAGTCGCCGAGCTTGGTGCGGGCGCGGTGAAATCCCGGCGTATCCACGAACACGAGCTGCGT
>CAVIFH010000006.1:0-20254 GCA_963641615.1 bacterium
AAACGGTACTGTCAAGCAGCCCCAAAAACGGAACAGTCCCAAAAATGGGACTGTCCCAAATTTCCCATTAAGCAGTCCCAAATTTCCCATTAAGCAGTCCCGAATTTCCCATGAAGAAGTCCCAAATGTGGGACACGGAACCATAAAGGAACCATCAATAGAACCATCAGGGAACCGTCAAAAGGCGCAAGCGCCATTTTCGGCCGACCTGCTGATTCGGGAAGGAGTGCCTGATGACGTTGCCAGGGACTTTGCCGAATTGCGCAAACGACTGAAAGCGCCGATTTCGGAGACGGCAGTCAAGGGATTGATCCGGGAGGCGCAAAAAGCCGGGATGACACTGACGGAGGTCCTGGAAACCGTTTGCGCTAACGGCTGGCGCGGATTCAAGGCGGATTGGGTAACGAAAGGTAGCGGAAGAAAAACGGAAACGATTGCCGAACGCAATGCACGGATCGAAAGAGCGATTTTCGGGCAATCGCTGGATGATGAGGCAAGGACCATCGACATGGAGAAAGTCGCATGAATGACGCAAATCGCAAAGAGCTTTACCAGCTGTTGAAACTTGCCTATGCCGGCTATGGGAAAAGTGCTCCCGATCCGGAAACGTTCAACGCGTTCGTGCATTTTCTCCGGCCATTCCCGTTGACAAGCATTAAGGTGGCACTGAAGGAACACTGCGACCGGTCGGAATTCGTGCCGACCGCCGTAGCGCTGGCCAGACGATGCAAAGAAATGGATGGAAGACCGACAGCAGATGAAGCCTGGGCAATCGCGCTGAAAAGCGCAGATGAGTCCGAAACAGTAATCTGGACAAGCGAAATTGCACAAGCGATGTTCGCCTGTAAATCAATTCTCGATACCGGAGACAACATCGGCGCTCGCATGTCGTTCAGGGATACATACAACCGGCTTGTCGATGACGCCAGAGCACAGCTGATACCGGTGAAATGGGAAGTGTCGCTGGGGACGGATGCCCAGCGTCGGGAAGTTGCCATCCATAACGCGCAACGAGCTGGGCAAATAGCCTGCGACATCACGCCTTATCTTGCCTTGCCGGGTGAACCATCCGAAGAAGCCAGACTCAGGATTGCCAAAAAAACAAAAGAACTGTTGGAAAACCTGAAGTCCGGCAGCCTGATGCGATACAGCCGGTCGAAAGAAATCGAGCGAGACCGAGTTGAGACGGCCAGACGTAAAGCGGAAATCGCAAAGGCGGTTGATGAATACCGGAGGGAATCATGAAATCGTCGATCCTTGCGCTTGGCCGATTGAAGACAGGTCAGATGAACAAGACAGAATCCGAGTATGCAGAGCATCTTGAATTACTGAAACGTACAGGAAAAATCGCCTGGTACCGGTTCGAAGGCATGAAATTCCGTTTGGCGGACAACACGTTCTATACGCCCGATTTTGCGGTGATGCGATCCGATGGCAGGCTGGAGATGCATGAGGTCAAAGGGTACTGGCACGACGACGCAAGAGTAAAAATCAAAGTGGCGGCTGAGATGTATCCAGTCGAGTTCTTGGCGGTCAAAAAGAAAACAAGACGTGAGGGGGAGGGATGGAAAATAGAACGTTTCTGATTTCTGGTGTCTATGGGACTTCCCGAAGATTGATTGAGAATGATATTGTTTGAAAATACCGAACAAGCGCTTGTTTTCGCCTATAACTACACTGGGCAGAACTGCATCACAGCACGTCTGTCGCCGGAACCATTGCCAACAACCGGAAAGGGGCTTGGCGGGCTGAATGGCGCGGCGCAAGCAGGCATGATACGGCGTGAAGTCAGTTCTGCCGGAAAGCTGATCGAAAGCCTGATAACCGCGAAATACGCGCCGATGTGGCTGCCTTGTAATTGTGGTCATGCATGTTGCTCCGGCAAGATCGAAAACAGGGAATGGGCGGAGGCGATCCCGTATGTCGTGCTTGACGTGTGTAAAAACGCATTGCGTGGCGCGGATCGGGCAACGGTTGTTTGGTGCGTGAAATCCTATTACAGTGGTGTTCGACCGTCGGCAACGATTATCGCCAGCCATGCAGCCGTTCATGTGTCCACAATCACGCGACAGATGAAAGACGTCAAGGCATATTTACGTGGAACGAAGAGCAGAGAAGGTATGGACGCGCTCGCTTACAGGATTGTCGATAGAATTTTGACGGACAAGGAGATTGTTCAAAAATGAAAAACACAAATGAAAAATACGAAAAAGATAAACCGTTGCAGCCTTTGCTTTTCCATGGAAAAAATGGCGATGTTTTAGGATATTGCAGGGCATGCTATTCACCCCCATCTAATCAAGTTCTTTTGATGCCCGGACATAAATTCTGTTGGCATTGCGGGCAGAAGCAAGACTGGGGGGAACATTCTCCAGAAAGTTGAATCCATCAAATTTCAAACAAATGAAAAATTACCGTAATGGCTTACATTCCGATGGAATAGAGTCAATTTCATTGCAATTTATCGTGAATCAACTTTGTTGTGAAATGCGCCAGATACTGAATTTTTTTGAAAAATCCTTGACCATGCAAAAAAAACAGCGCATAATGCGTACTAATTTCCAAAATGGATAAGTTCACCCATAAAACAAAGCCTCCGATTTGCGGGGGCTTTTTTGTTGATATGGCAAACGATAAAAACCTAAGGCCGCAAAACGTTCGAACAAAAACCGAACAAAGAGAAATTGCAAGAATGGGTGGAATTGCGTCAGGCGAAGCAAGACGCAAGAAAAAGACGATCCGCGAAACATTGGAGATGATGCTGGCCGGCCAAATGCCGGACGGAGCGACAAGACGGGATGCTATCGTTGTTGCCCTGATGGAAAAAGCGTTGTCCGGCGATGTACGCGCATTTGAAGCAATCCGGGACAGTGTCGGCGAAAAGCCGGTAAATACCGTCTCTGGGCCAGCCGGCGAACCACTTGTACCGCCCAGCATCAATGTCATCTTCAAAGACTGTTGAATTTGCCCCTGCGTTTGATTTTCTGTTTCGGCCATATCGTTACAAGTCGGCAAGAGGAGGGCGCGGCTCCGGAAAATCCGTGCATTTTGCCCGGGCACTGACGGTAATCAGTTACAGCAGGCCAGTACGTGTTTTGTGTTGCCGCGAAGTGCAGAACACCATTCGGGATTCCGTACACAAACTGATAGGCGATCAAATCAGCGCTTTGGGGTTGGCTCCATGGTTTCGCATTACCGAAAGCAGCATCAAAAGTTCCGTTGGTTCCGAGTTCATATTCAAAGGTCTGAAATACGATCCGCAAGGGATCAAGTCGACTGAAGGCGTCGATATATGCTGGGTAGAAGAGGGGCAGACGGTCAGCGAGGAATCTTGGTCCATCCTGATACCGACCATTCGCAAGGAAAACTCGGAAATCTGGATCAGCTGGAACCCTACCGATGAGGACGCGCCGACATACAAGCGTTTTGTGACAGCACCACCGCCGGACTGTTACAGCGCAGAAGTCAATTACTGCGACAACCCGTGGTTTCCGGAAGTGCTCCGAAAGGAAATGGAGTATCTCAAGGAAACGGACTATTCGTCGTATGAACATGTCTGGCTAGGTAAACCGCTGACGATAAGCGATGCGGTCATTTTTGCCGGCAAGTATCGGGTAGAGGCGTTTCCTGACGATCTGTGGGAAAAAGCGGACAGACTGTTTTTCGGCGCGGATTTCGGTTTCGCCAAAGACCCAAGCACGCTGGTGCGCAGTTTCATTCTGGATGACTGTCTGTATATCGAGTATGAGGCTTATGGCGTTGGGGTGGAAATCACCGAGTTGCCGCAGCTGTATGATTCAATCCCCGGTGCGCGGGAATGGCCGATCAAGGCGGATAACGCCAGACCGGAAACGATCAGCTACCTTCACAAAGAGCATGGATTCAACATTTCCGCAGCGGACAAGTGGCAAGGCAGCGTCGAGGATGGTATCGCGCACCTGAAAGGATTCCGGAAAATCATCATTCACGAACGGTGCAAGCACATGGCGGAAGAAGCCAGATTGTACCGATACAAGACAGACAAACGAACAAACGACATCCTTCCGGTCATCGAGGACAAGAACAACCACCTATGGGACGCCGTCCGGTATTCGCTGGATGGATATATCAGGCGCAAGGGCGCAGACTGGTTTGATTTGGTGTGATGTCGCCCCCTTTTGGGTGCGTGGATTGAAACGATCTGATATGAGTTTTTTTGACTGGGTACGCGGCGAAAAACCGATAGAACCCGAAAAGAAAAAAAAGAAGAAGCAGACGGACGCGCTGTTTGCGTTGACGACGCACGACACGGGATACATGAGCCGTGACGAAATGGACAAGCGTTCTTTCGTCATTCCGCACTTCCCGGACGCTGAAATGGCGATGGATTCTGGCAATAACCCGATTCCGACGAAGAACATTTTTTCATTGTCCAATTCGCCGTTGTCCGATGCGCTGCTGTCCTGGTATGCTGCACAGGGATTCATCGGTTACCAGACGTGCGCCATCATTGCGCAACATTGGTTGGTCAACAAGGCATGCGCAGCGCCCGGAAAGGACGCCACCCGTAACGGATGGGAAGTTTCTGTTACTGGTGACGATTCCGGCGGCATCGCAAAGATGCTAACTTGTGCCGATGTGGATTTGCGCGTCAGTCAGAATCTTGCGCAGTATTCCCATTTTTTGCGAGTGTTCGGCGTTCGTATCGCCCTTTTCGGCGTGGAAAGCAGCGATCCGGAATACTACGAAAAGCCGTTCAATATCGACGGTGTGCGCCCGGGGTCATACAAGGGAATTTCGCAGGTAGATCCGTACTGGTGTGCGCCGCTTCTGGACAATGAAAGCGTCAGCGATCCGGCGGCAAAGGATTTCTACGAGCCGGAATACTGGATGATCGGCGGACGAAAATTTCACCGTTCGCATCTCATCATCACGCGCTATTCTGACGTGCCGGACATTTTGAAGCCGGCATACTTCTACGGAGGTATCCCGCTGACGCAGATGATCTACGAACGGGTATACTGCGCCGAAAGAACGGCAAATGAAGCGCCTCAGCTCACCATGACGAAGCGCATGAACGTTCGTAAGACCGACCTGCAAAAGGTCGTTGCTCAACCCGAACGGACGCGCATGGCGATCGAGGCGCAAGCGTATTACCGGGACAATTACGGGCAGTTGCTTATCAACAAGGAAGATGAGTACGAACAGCACGAAACGTCACTTGCCGATCTGGATGCGGTCATCATGACGCAGTATCAGCTTGTCGCGGCAGTCGCAGGCGTTCCGGTAACGGAGCTGTTGGGTACCACACCAAAAGGATTCAATGCGACCGGCGAGTTTGAAAAGCGGTCTTATGACAAATCACTGCGCAGTGTGCAAAAGCATGAGCTGGAACCGTTGCTGACCCGCCATTACCTGTTGATGGCTAAAGCATATATCGAGCCGGAAACCGGCGTGATGCCTGATTTTGACATTTCATGGAACCCGACCGATGAGCCGACGGAAAGCGAAGTGGCCGATATTCGCCTGAAAACGGGCCAATACTATTCGACGCTACGGGATACCGGGGCCATATCGGGCGATGACATTGCGCAGGCATTGGAGAGTGACCCGATGAGCGGATTTGATTCTGTAAATCCGGAAAGCGATTTTTATGCGGAAGAAGAAGGGCAAGGCTCTGAATTACCCGGTTTCGGTAGAGAGGCGATATAGCCGCGATCTGAAACGCTGGGTTCGAGCAATGACAAAGGACAGTCGTGACGCTGTCCTTTCTCTTTTTGACGATACCGGCAAGAAAAAGGACTTTGCGCAAGAGGGAGGAATTGCTCAAGCTGCTCAGGCTATTTTGATGGCGAAGAAAGTTCAATGGTCGTCATACTTCGACACGATAGCCCGTGAGAAAGTCAACGAGCTTATCAACCGGATTTTGCGAGAATCCGGCGCGTCCTGTAAAAGTTCGTTAAAACCACTTTTTGAGGATGTGACGATCAGTCTTGAGAACATGACGCCAGCCATGAAAGAAATTTTCCAGGCATCCGTCAATCAGGGAGTGGATCTGATCAAATCCATTCCGCCGCAGTATTTCGAGCGTATTTCCGGAGACGTGATGCGAACGATCACCACGCCAACAAGTAGCCTGAAAGAATTGTCGAAGAATCTGGCGAAGTACGGCGAAATGAGCTACCGACGTGCCAGCAACATCGCGCTGGATCAGACCCGGAAAGCATATCAGAGCTTCAACAGACAACTGCTGTCGGATTCCGGCGTCAAAAAGGGAATCTGGTTGCACAGCGGCGGAAGTTTTCACCCGAGACACAAACACAAGGCGTTCAATGGAAAAGAATTTAATCTGGCGAAAGGTGCCCCGGTAGGGGATGACGGCGGCTATGTATTCCCGGCTCAAGAGCCTTTTTGCCGGTGCAGTTTTATTCCGGTTATTTCGTTCTGATAACTTGCAGCAAGCAAAAAGCCACCAAGGCGGCAACCTGGTGGCTTTTCTGTTTCCATCCGTAGCAGGATTACGAAAGGAACATGAGTGGATTTTAACATATTTTCACTTAAACATTTTCACAAGATCATGGAAGCGGTCGAGAAATACAAACAGGCAAGAAAACTGTTTTGGGCGGTTTTGCTCGTGATCTTTCTGATCAGTATGCAGCCAACCTTCATTGCCTTGATTAACAAACTCTGATGAGTACCGACGAAAAAGGGCACTGGATAACGCTCAAAAACGGGACGCGATGTCTTGTCGATACACAAGGGAATATTCTGAAAGGTCCTGATGAGCTGAAAGACCGGAATCTTCACGATTTGAATCAGGAAGACGGAGTTTCCGTTCTGGAAGATACGAATCCGAAAAGTTCCGAATACCAACGTATCCTGAAAGAACACAACGGGAATCACTACGAGGCTGCCAGAGAGTTTTTTAAGGATTATTTGCAAAACAGTGTCATGAAAGGCCGCATTGGTGATGGCGTTGGATATATCGCTTTTACAGGAACCGGATTTAAGAAACTTAAATTTGGGTTAAAGCTGGATCCATTAAAAGCGGCTTTGATTCCTCACATTCCGGACATTATAGATACCGGACAATATTTCGTTGATCCTCTAAATAAGGCCAGAGACGACGACAAAATTCTTTTTCATTCATACAAAAAAATCGTTCCGACAAAAGAAGGAAATAAGGAAGTGATTGTTGACGTGTCGGAAGCAGCAGAAAGTGTTCCAACCTTTGTTGCTTACAACCTGACAAGAGAAGGAACAAAAAATTACGAAATCCGGAAAGAAGAAAGGAAGAAAAACGAAAAACCCTCGCAGCGGCTCGGGGCTAATCCCGACGATACGAGGGCGAAAGATGCATCTGGCACAGCACAAGACGCATCCTTTAAAACAAGTCTACCCAAGGAATACGAGGTTGTAAATATCCGGTTTGCGGACGAGATTATGAAAGATGGTGAAAACAATTTGGAAAATATTTTGATTGCGTTTGATGCATCTTCTTCCAGACGATATGACACGAACGGCTTTCTGCATGTTGACCTGACGCCGATAACCAAAGAACAAGTCGTCCATTATCTCGGTATCGAAATACCACGGTGGCGGGAACATGGTCTGGATCCTCAAAAAGAATACTGGGGATATCGCCCGGCGGACGAAATCGAGAAAGCTGCCAGCACATTCAACGGGCTACCGGTTATGCTGAATCACCATGTTGTCACGCCTGATACGCCAGCAAAGGATTATCAGGTCGGACACACAGGTACGGATGCCGAATGGTCGGCGCCGTATCTGGAAAATTCCCTCATCATCACCGACAGGATGGGAATAGAGGGTATTGAGAACGGCACCTATCGCCAGATATCCGCCGCATACCGGTACGACCCTGACTTCACGCCCGGCGTGTTTGACGGGAAGCCATATGATTTCGTGATCCGAAATATGAGGGGAAACCATGTCGCGCTTGTCAAAAAAGGCAGAGCGGGGCCGGATGTGGTTGTCGCAGATGCAGAACCGGAGAAATTTATGAACGAATCCCAAGTCGAAGCCGCCGAAGTCGGTGCGGCAGAGGCTATCAAGGAGTTGGCGTCCCTGATCGTGGGCGTCCATTACGTTGACCCAGAAACAGGAGAAACCAAAGATATGACACAAGATGAAGACAAAAACGCCGCGATCGGTCGTTTGCTGGATGTGTTGTCCCAGTACGTTCCAGAGGACGCTATCGGCAAGCTGAAAGACGAATTGACCGATCTGGCATACACCAAGCCGACCGGTGACAACGATCTGCCGATTCCGGAAGCCGTGAAATTCGGAGAAAAGAAAGAAATGGGAAAAGAAGAACGCAAGGAAATTCCGGGCGGAAAAGATGCTGCCCCGATGAACACGGCCGAGGCGGTCGCGGCCGGCGAGAATCACGAACGGAAAAAACTGGACAGTGAACACGAATCGGAAGGCATGAAGGCCGCCATGGATGCGTGTGGACTGGATTCCGACAATCCGGAAGTCGTGAAAGCGTTTGCGGCAGGTATGGGCGCAAAACCGGCAATGGATAGCGCCGAATTGGTCGAAAAAGTGACACGAAAAAGTTTTGCTGAATTGTCCAAACGAAACCAGCTGGCAGAAAGCGTTTCCAAATTCATCGGCTCTTTCGCTTTTGATTCGATGACCACGCATGATGTTGCGATGTATGCCGCGAAGAAAATCGGACTGAACGTTTCCCCGGATCAGGCTGTCACGGCTGTTGAAGCGTATCTGCATGACAGACCGGTTCCATCGTCCAAAGCCATGGCAATGGACAGTGCTCCAGAAAAAAATCGCGAAAATCAGGTATCCAAATTTTACGAGTTGAGGTAATCACATGACAGTTCAGAAAACCATTCGCCAGTTCCAGACGACTGGCATTGTCGGGGATATCGTGCTTTCCGGCCCGGTCCGGGCACAGGCAGGCATGTTAAATACAACCAATGCAACCCTGAACGTCGTGGGAAGCGCCATGACACATGTTGCCGGGCAGAACGGGCAGTTCACTGTTGGTGGAACCGGTGTTTTTGCCGGCATTCTCGCCAACTCCAAACAGTACGGCCTGTACGGCACGTCCGCTGGCACATTGGAACCGTCCACCACTATCCCGAACAACACGGTCGTCGAAGGCGTTACATTCACCAGCGGCATTCTTGTATCGCTTGCCAATCAGGCAGCCATCGGGAACCAGATCGAGTTTTCGCAGACAGACGGCACCTTGCGGGCCAATACGACTGGCACGGCAACGGAAGGTTACACGCTCATCCCGAATTCCCGTGTGGTTCGTTTCAATACGGATGGTGCCGGTTTGGCGGTCGTTGAATTGACTGAATAAGGAAAAAACATGAGAACATCGAAAATTCATTCTTTCATCCCCGCCGGTAAAGTACGACCGTTCGAGGGGTTCAAGGTAAACAGTTTGCAGGATGTCCGCGATCTGGAAAAGATCGGTATCGCAATGGATACTGCTGACATCGTGGAGATGTACCGCGCCTATTCGCGCATGCAGAACGGCATGGCGATGGATTCGGACATCATCGCGCCGCTGTCCACGCCATCCATTCCTGTCGCTGTCCAGTTCCTGCAGGCATGGATGCCAGGTTTTGTGCAGTACATCACCTGGGCGAGAAAGATCGACGATCTGATTGGTATTACCACGCTGGGCGATTGGGAAGACGAAGAAATCGTACAGGGATTCTCGGAACGCACCGGCTTCGCGCAGCCTTATGGCGATGAAACCAACACCCCGCTTGGTTCGTGGAACACCAACTTCGAACGCCGCACGATCGTCCGTTTTGAATCCGGCATGCGAATCGGTCGTCTGGGCGAAAAACGCGCCTCCAAGATGAACTATTCCGACGTGGAGAACCGCCGCATGGGCGCGATGCAGTCTCTGGAAATCAACCGGAACTACATCGGCTTTTTTGGGTACAACGACGGCAACGGACGTACCTACGGCTACCTGAACGATCCTAACTTGCCGGCCTACGAGAATGTGGCAACGGGTGCCGGCAGCTCTACGGAATGGGCCAACAAAACGGCACTTGAAATCATCGCAGATTTGCTGACGGCATTGCAGAGCTTGCGTGTACAGGCTGGCGGCAATATCGACGTCAAGAAAACGCCGCTCAAATTGCAGGTTGCGCTGGCTTGTGTGGATTACCTGTCCACGCCTACCGAACTGGGTCTTTCCGCCGATTCCTGGCTGAAAGACAATTATCCGAATGTCACCGTGGAAGCGGCGCCGGAACTGGACGGAGCCAACGGCAGCGCCAACGTTTTCTACCTGTTCGCACCGAACTATCAGGGCGACAGCACGGACAACGGCAATACCATCGACCAGCTGGTTCCGATGAAAGTCATGACGCTGGGCGTCCAGCAGTTGACCAAGGGCTACGAAGAAGCCTATTCCAATGCGTGTGCCGGGGTCCTCTGCAAACGTCCGGCACTTGTCTATCGTGGTTCCGGTATTTGAGGAGAAAACATGCCTTACGTTTACTCCACACTGACAAACGATCAGGTTTACACGCTCTGGCGTCCGGCTTCCGCAGAAAAGAAACCGAATGTCGCACTCAAGAAGATCAAAATCAACGGCGGTCATGGGCGCATGGATCGAAAAAACCTTGTAACGCCACTGGGTGTTGTCACCGAGGTTTCCAATGAAGAACTGGAAGCGCTGAATCAGATCGGCGCATTCAAGAAGCATATGGAAGCAGGCTTTATCAAGGTTGACAAAAAGAAATCCGATCCTGAAAAGGTGGCGTCCGACATGGCGGAAAAGGATGCGTCTGCGCAAAAGACGCCATCCGATTTTGCCGAACCGCCCAAAGTAGGCAAACCCGATGAGTGAACACGTATTTGACGTTTCGAATTTCCGCGTTCTTTTCCCCGCTTTTGCCGATATGCTCGCCTATCCGGACGACACGTTGTCCGCGTATTGGGATCGGGCCAGCGCCATGATTTACCCTTATGACAACTGGCTCATCTCAAACGGCAAACTGCAATATGCGCTTGATTTGCTGACGGCGCATATTGCCGCTATGGCGACACAGATTCAGAACGGAAACGGCGCTGGCGGCCCGGTGCAGAGCGCCACAGAAGGCAGCGTATCGGTTTCAATGCTTGCGCCGCCAGCAAAGGATTTCTGGCAGTTCTGGCTGTCAAAAACACCATACGGACAGGAATTGCTTGCGTTGCTCGAGGCGATTTGCGTTGCCGGATTCTACTTTGGCGGTTCTCCGGAAGGTTCTGCCATCCGGGATGTAGGGGGAGCGTTTTGAAACTGACCGACCTGAAAAAACGCATGAAATCGCTTGAGGAATATTCCGCTCAAGCTGGCTGGTTTGAATCCGCTCGCTATGACGACGGTATACCTGTCGCTCGAGTCGCGATATACAACGAGTACGGTACATCACGAATACCGCCTCGACCTTTCATGCGACCGACGGTTGAATCACAAAAGCCGGAATGGGCAAGAGCGACCGGCAAGGTTGTTTCCCAGGTGTTGCGCGGAAAAATGAGCGCGGAACAAGGTATGACGCTGGTTGCTCAAAAAGCCGCCGGAGACATACGCCATACCATTACGCAGGTCTTTGAACCTGAACTGTCGCCCGTGACGGTTCTGTTGCGCCAGTGGCGTAAAGAAGGCAAAGACATAACAGGCAAGACAGTCGGCGATGCGGCGAGAGCGGTTGCCGAAGGCCAGCGAGGCGAAGGCGTGACGTCAAAGCCTCTCATCGACACAGGCCATATGCTGGCTACCTGCACCGGAATTGCAGTGAAAAAATGAACCTACGACAAATAGCCAATGGAGTGACGCAAACCGTCAATCCGAATACGTCTGTAACGTGGATGCGCTCTACCGGGTTTTCCACGTCCGACGATTTCCGGCAAGTGCCGGAATACGAAAGCACGACGGTTCTTGCCAACGTACAGGCGCTGTCCGGTGCGGATTTGCAGCATATCAACGGTCTGAACATACAGGGCACGATGCGCAAGGTCTATATGTATGGCGACGTGAAAGCGATTTCGCGCCCCGATGCGACCGGATCGGATTTGCTTGTTTTTCCGCAAGACCCTGCCAGCTCTCCGCAGACATGGCTTGTCAGTCAGGTCATGGAAACATGGCCGGACTGGTGCTGTGTCATCGCTACATTGCAAACAGATGATTGATACAACCGATTCCCAGATTTTTCAGGCGCTAGGCACGTTCATCACGTCCATTTTGCCGGGTGTTCAGGTATTTCAGGGGCAAATCAACCGCGTTCCGTCCCCAAAAGAGCAGTTCATCATCATGAACAACGTGTCGAAAGTCCGGCTGGCCTATACAGAAAACAGCTATACCGACACGGACGACGTGCAGACGCAGAACGTCAAGGCACGGATGCAGTACACGATGCAGGTTGATTTCTACGGACAGGGATCAGGCAACAACGCGCAAACATTCGTCAACCTGATAAATAACGATTACGCATATTACGCATTTCCTGACGACATAAAGCCGTTGGTGTCGGGGGAGCCGATGCAAATACCGCTGATTTCCGGCGAAAAACAATACGTCGAGCGTTGGAAGGTTGACATCAAGATGCAATACAACCCAGTCGCATCTGTCCCGCAACAGTTTTTTGACAAGGCGCAGACCACGGTCGTGCCGCTCTGATTTTCTCTTTTCCTTCTCTCTCTGCCGCCTTCGGGCGGCTTTTTTTTTGGAGTTATCCATGGCTCAAACCATCCCGATTTCACAGGTGGTGACGATCAATCCGGGTGTTGTCGGTACGGGCGGCAATCCGCTTGCGCTGAACGGCGTGTTCGTCACGACCGAATCCGACGTGCCTTTCGGTCAGTTGCTGCAGTTCTATTCTGCCGACGCTGTTTCCGAGTATTTCGGCAGTTCGTCCCCGCTGGCGGCGCTGGCTGACAACTATTTCATGTCGTTCGACAACAGCACGAAAAAACCGCAGGCAATCATCTTTACGCCATATGCGTCCGATGTTGTCGGCGCATGGGTGCGCGGTTCGTCTCTTGCCGGCATGACGCTGGATCAGCTTAAAGCGGTCACCGGCGCGTTGTCTGTCACCATAGGCGGACAGGCGTACAACATCGAAAGCGTCAACCTGTCCGCGGCAACCAGTTTTACCAACGCGGCGGAATTGCTGACTACTGCGCTCAATACGTCGGATGCCGCTACCGTCACGTGGGACGCGACTTTCAACTGTTTCCGAATTGCCGTTACCGCGACCGGCGCAGCATCCACAATCAGCGCCGTCACTGGCGATGCAGCTGTTTCGCTTGGGTTGGCTACCGGCACGGTCTCGCAGGGCGCAGATGCCGATACGGCGACTACCGCGATGGATCGCATACAGGCGCTTTCGCTGAACTGGGCGACGTTTACCATCGTGGACGCGCTGGACAACCTGCAAGATTTCTGCGCATGGGTCAACACCCAGAACAAGCGGTATCTGTTCGTTCCATGGGATAACGATCCGCAGGCGCTTGTCGCCAACTCGGAATGTCTTGGCCAGACCTGCCAGCAGATGAAGTACGAAGCGGTTATGCCGATGTGGGACAACGTCTCTATCGCTGCCATGGCGATGGGCAGCATCGCCTCTATCGACTGGACGCGATACAACGGACGTATCGACCTTGCGTTCAAGTCCCAATCCGGTCTTGCCGCGACGGTGAACAGTCTGCAAGACGCTGAAACGCTGCTTGCGAACGGTTACACCTATTACGGTGCCTATTCGGCAGCTGGTGAAGGCAATACGTTTAACTTCCTGTACAACAGCCAGCTTCCGGGTTCCGACTATGGTTTTGCAGATACCTACGTCAACCAGATTTATCTGAACGCACAGCTGCAGCTGGCGATCGCTACCCTGTTGACGTCTGTCAATTCACTGCCATACAACGATGACGGCAATGCGCTCATCCGTCTGGCCTGCACCGACCCGATCAACGAGGCGCTGAACAACGGCACCATCCGCATCGGCGTCACGCTGTCCGACAACCAGAAAGCACAAATCATTTCCGCTCTCGGCTTCGACATTTCGACCGAGCTGCAAACGCAGGGTTACTACCTGTATATCGGCGAAGCAACGGCACAGACAAGAGGTCAGCGCCAGTCCCCGCCTATTTCTCTCTATTACATGGACGGCGGTTCCATCCAGCAGATTACCGTCGCATCCATTGTCGTCCGGTGAGGTGAAGCATGACGAAAACGATTACTTCCGCGAACTCGAAGTTCACGATTTCCGCCGAAGGTTTGTATGCCGGCGTACAGGTTCAAGGGTTTGCGTCGGATACGGCATTTACGGTTGATCCGGTGCAGACCGCAGAAACCCGCATGGGTGTCGATGGCAACATGTCGGCAGGCTGGACGCCTCACATCGTTCCGCAGACTATCCATCTTCAAGCCGATTCCGATTCCGTAGAGGTGTTCGACACGATCTATCAGTACACCCAGTCGCAGAGCGAAATCCTCTGGCTGACGGCGGTCATCGAGATTCCTGCTACCGGTCAATCCTATACGCTGTCGAAGGGTGTCATGCAAACGTACACACCGGTCGCGCCGCACAACCGTGTACAGGAACCGAAGCAGTATGTCATCCACTGGGGAAAAATCACCCCGGCAAAAATTTAAGGTGAAATATGGCGCGAGAATTTACAGACGTTGAGATTACCGGCGGACGTGATGCGGGCAAGGTATTCCGCATTACCGAAATGTCCGCAGAACAGGGCGAATGGTATGCGTACCGTCTGGCTGGCGTGCTGATGGACGCAGACAAGGATAATTCGCTGGCAAGCCTGCAAGGGCTTGTCGGTAAAGCGGGGAACCTTGAATTGCTGGCGCAGGCAGGCGGTTCGGCGATCATTCAGCTGATGATGAAAGCCGATCCGGAGCGTATGAAGCCGCTGCTGAATGAAATGAAGTCGTGCTGGCAGATGAAGTGCAAGAACGATTTCTGCCGGAAGCTGACGGAAAACGACATCGAGGAAATCGGCACGCTGATGATGCTCCGCATGAAAACCATCGAGCTGCATCTCAATTTTTTTATCAACGGCGTCCAGAGTTTGAAGGGCTGATGAATTTCGGCGTATCTGTCCACCAGATAAGCTACGCAGCGGTGTCGCCTGCTATCGGCATGGTCATGTCGGAACGGCTGGCGACGCTGCATGAACTTCAAACCGTCTATGGATGCCGCGACCTTTACAAGATGTACGAAGTGGCATGCGTCAACCGGTACAACAACGCATTGATCGAACAATACAGAGCGCAGAAAAATGGCTGAATCCGAAAAATTTACCCTTGAAGTGGACGTCAAGGCGTCCGGCGCGGTCAAGGAACTCGAAAGCGTCGAAAAATCCGCGAAAAAAGCAGAAGAAGGTCTTGAAGGGCTGAAAGACACCGGTGAAGCGTCCGGAAACGCGCTTGTCTCGTCCCTGAAGCGCCTTGCCGGTACTTTTGGTCTTGTCCTGTCGGCTGGCGCTGTTGTGTCGTTTATCAAGCGCGTATCGGAAGCCAATCTGCTTCTCGGTCAAATGGCCGTTCGCAGCGGACAGTCCGAAAAGAGCATCCGGGCGATGCAAAACCAGTTCAAGGCGCTGGGCTACTCTGCCAGCGAAGCAAACAGTATCGTCGATGACCTTGCCGGATCGTTTGCCGCACTCAAGTTCGGTGGCGAGCTGACCGGAATTACCAAAGCATTCACCGATCTGGGTGTTTCCGTTATGGACGCACAGGGAAAAGCACGCGACCTGTATGATATGGCGATCGAAGCGGGTGAATTTGCGCTTGGATTCACGGGCGGCGACAGAGAAAGCGCAATGCAGCTGATGATGTCTCGCGGCATTTCTACAGCGCTTGCCGACATGGCAACCAGAAGCGACGCCAGGGATCAGGCAAGAAAGATGAGGGAAGAGGCTGCTGCTTCAAAAGAGGCTTCCGAACAGGCGGAAAAACTTTCTCGCAATCTTTCCAGAATTGGCGAAAGGTTTGTCGCTTTTATCAATCGTCTGGATGAATCCTACGGAATCTTCGACAAGCTGAACAAGGCTCTCGATGCGCTTGTGCCTCTTGGGGATGGCGTGTATCACGTTTTCGACGCGATCGGGAAAGCGCTTACCGTGATAGGCAATATATTCGAGGCTGTTATAAAGCCGGTTATTTGGGTATTGAACAAGTTCGGCAATTTTATTGATAAGGGCGACAAAGAAGGATTTGGGATAGACGAGCTTGGAACCGGCCCAGATGATCTGGACGAATCCGTCAAGAAGGGCGCGAAGGCAGTTGGAAAGAAACTTGAATCAGCAGGCGAAACAGCCGACGAGCTACACAAATCAGGTTTTGCAAATGATGTCGGTGGTTTTTTTGAAAAACTTGGAGAATGGGGCTGGGACGTTGACAAATGGGGCGGTGGGATTGATTCAAGCGTGGGTTCAGACGGCGATTTGCGAGAACGCATCAAGGAAAACCTGAAAAAGCGTGAAGGCGTCAGGCTAAAAGCGTATCAAGACAGTGGTGGGGTTTGGACTATCGGCTATGGTCACACGAAAGGCGTCAAGCCAGGCATGACCATCACGAAAGAACAGGCCGATGCCTATCTGGAACAGGACATGGGAAAGCATGTCGATCCAGCACTGGCTTTATATGCCAATCACAGCGACAAGACCAAAATGCTTGCGGCCGATCTGGCATACAACGCAGGAGTAGACGCTATTCAAGAGGGATCGCGTTTCCACAAACTTGCACAGGCTGGTGAGATCAGCGCGAGCGATTACCGAAAGTTGTACACGACAGCAAATGGAGTGTTCACACCCGGTCTTGTCAATCGTCGAAACGCGACATACGCAGAAGCAAGCAAGACACCAAACGTCATCATGCCACGTGTTCAGCCTGCCGCTTATAGTGTCACCCCGGCCACTCCGAAAGTATCGCAGTCTGCGCCGGCTGTTACGCAAAATATCACCGTGTACGCCCCGTCAACAGAAGCAAGCGAAATCGTCGCGGAAATCCGCAAGAGAACGCAGAACATCGGCGCACTGACGTCTGTATTTGTATGAGCTTTGTCAAACGCACTTTCCGGATCGTCTTTGAGCTTGGCGAAGGGTCTTTCACTGGCAAGCCAGAGGACAACAGGATCGAGCTTTCAGGGTTGAGAATCCACGCGAATATCCGCGTCTCCCCCTTTTCTGCGCTAGATGAGGCGCATATAGTCGTTTTCGGGCTGAAAGCGGATACGATGAACGCGCTGACACTCATCAAGGGAACTGTCCAGATCAACCTGTTGAAGCCGAACACGGTGTCGCTGTATGCGCAGGATGAGACGGGTAACGACATTCTTGTATTCTCCGGCATGATTTTTCAGGCACTTGCTGACTACAACATCATACCGACGGTTCCGATGCACATTTTCGCGATGTCGTCGTTCAAGCTAAACACCGCGCCTCCCAACGCGATTTCGTTCAACGGGTCGGTTACTGTTCCGCAGATCATGCAGACGATCCTTGACAACTATAATGCGACGCGAACGGAAGCGGCGGACAAGTATGTTCTTGAAAACAACGGTGTCGATACGACGCTGACGGACGTTGCCTTGTCGGGTTCGTACAAGGAAATGATCCTGGCTGTCGCAAGGCAGGCGAACATTTCAGTTCAGTTCGAGGGTAACACGGTGGTTATCGTCGCCGCCGGTCAGTCCAGGGCTATCACACCGATCTCCATTTCTGTCGAAACAGGGATGATCGGGTACCCGTCGCTCATCCCTAACGGCTGCATTGTCCGAACGCTGTTTTCGCCTTATTACCGCTGGCTGGCGCCTGTCACCGTCAAAAGCCTCCAGGTGTTGTTCCAGAAGGGCATGGGCAAGGAAATCGGCGCGAGCGAGGCGCAGTGCCTCATTCTGAAAATGTCTCATCGCCTGCAATCCGAAACACCAAACGGTCTCTGGCAGACTGAACTGCAACTGATTTACAAATTGACATCATGAACGGTATTCCGGTTTTGAGCAGCATCACTGCATCGTCAACCGCAACGATCATTCTTGGTTCGGCGGAAGCGAAGCTGTGGGAACTGCTTGGGTCTTTCTCCGGACAATGGGGTATATATCCGGCAAATTCCGGTGATGTGACGCCATCGTTTGGCGAAAATCTGGAACGGGTTGTTTTGTCCACACCGATAGGGACAACGACGATCGGCGAGTTGATCGGCGGCCAGTCGTCCGGTGTTTCTCCTGTGGTGACGGTTGACAGCATCCGTTCCCTTGATTCACGTCACGAAACGCAGGTCTGCGATTACCGTATCGAGCAAGGCGGATTCGCCAGTTACAACAAGGTGCAGGTTCCCGATATGGTCATGATCGAAATGGCACGTGGTGGAGGACTGACGAACCGGAAAACGTTTCTGTCTTGGCTGGAAACGAATGTGCAGAACCCGACTGTGTACGACATCGTCGTGCCTGAGCGCACATACCAGAACATGACGCTTGAATCGTATGAGGTGATACGGGACGCCGACAACGGCGGATCATCGCTCATCATCGCACGTTGCGCGTTCCGAAAAATCATGACGGCGATACCGGTGTTGCCCAGTACGGCGAACGCCAGCACGGAAAATGCGCAGTCAGCAAACGACGCGCCGACATCCCTTGCGCAACGTGTTTCCGCCACCGTCATGAGCGCGGCGGACAGCGTGATCGGCACAGTCACGAACTCCGTCAAAAAAGTTGGCAGCGTCATAAGTTCCGCATCCTCTATCGCAGGTTCTCTTTTCTGACATGTTTTACACCATTCCATTGAAACCTGTCCCGTCCCAACAGGTCGTTTGTGAAGTCGGCGGCCAGCAGGTCACGATCCTTTTGCGGCAAATGGGCGGGCGGCAATATTTTTCCGCTTCCAGGAACGGGAAAGCGCTTTGCCAGAACGTGCTGATGGTTGACCGGACATATCTGATAAACGCTCCCTATCTGGGATTTGTCGGGGATTTCCTGAGCGTGGATACGCAGGGGAACGATAGCCCGAATTTTACCGGCTGGGGATCACGGTTTTTATTGTGCTACAACGATGGGCAATAACTATACTGAAAACGCTTCGTTCGGTCTGTCAACAGACGAAATAGCGCAAATACGCTATCAGTTCGAAGCATTCATCCGCGAAATGTACGCCTGTCTGCCGTGCAAGGTTCTTGCCGTGAACGGTGGGGGTCTTGCGCCTGTGGGGACGGTCAATATCAAGCCGCTCATCCAGCAGCAGACGGCGACCGGAGAAATGGTGCCGTATCCGGTGATATACAACGCACCGTACTTCCGGCTGCAAGGCGGGACGAACGCGATCATCATAGATCCTGAGCCGGGTGACATCGGATTTGCCGTTTTCTCAAGTCGGGACATTTCCGGCGTGAAGCGCACTCGCGGGGATTCTACGACTGCGTCGCTTCGCAAGTTCTCGTTATCCGACGCTATATATGTCAACGGCATTCTGAACAGCACTCCAAAGCAATATATCCACTATTCGAGCGCTGGAATTGCGGTGTACTCGCCGACAGCTATCAATCTGACCGCGCCCAATGTGACGATTACGGCAGACCAACAGGTCGTTGTCGATACCCCGCTCATGACGATCACAGGACAAATGACGCAGACCGGTGCGAAAGGTTCCGGCGCGACGACATACGGCGGTTTGACCAATACAGGCGGAACCATCTCCAGCAACGGTATCATTCTGGAAACACATGTCCACTCTGGCGTAGAACCGGGCGGATCGAATACCGGAACACCTGTATGAAGACCAATACTTGACTGACATGAAGCTTGCGATTGCTGTACCATTTGCATATTGATATTTCTTTTCATGAAAGTCAGATGGAAAACAAACTACAGGTTTTTGAGGACAAGAAAATCCGCTCTGTCTGGGACGAGGAAAAAGAGGAATGGTATTTCTCTGTTGTGGATGTGGTCGCTGCTCTGACAGATAGTGCAAATCCAACGGATTACTTAAAAAAGTTAAGAAAGCGTGACGAGCAGCTTGGAACATACCTAGGGACAAATTGTCCCCAGGTAGCTATGAATTCAAATGGTAAGAAACGAAAGGTACTTGCAGCAACCGTAACACAACTCTTTCGCATCATTCAATCCATTCCTTCGCCCAAAGCGGAGCCGGTCAAGCTATGGCTGGCAAAAGTTGGCGCCGAACGGATACAGGAAACCATCGATCCCGAACAGGCTATCGAGCGTGCCAAGGCGACATATCTTGCCAAAGGGTATTCTCC
>CAVIFH010000007.1:0-19385 GCA_963641615.1 bacterium
CTGTCCTGCGGGACATTGAGTGGAGCACCAACCGCACGGGACAGGTAAATCCCGTGGCCGTCTTCGATCCGGTGGAAATTGACGGAACCACCGTCTCCCGGGCCTCCCTGAACAATGTGAGCATTATCAAAGAGCTGGAGCTGGGTATCGGCGACACCATCACCGTAATCAAGGCAAACCAGATCATCCCCATGGTTACGGACAATCTGACCCGGTCGGCGAGCTACGTTTTCCCAAAGGTCTGCGGATGCTGCGGCAGTGCGCTGGAGCTGCGCAGCGACAACGGGCGGGAAATGCTCTACTGCGTAAACCCTGACTGCCCCGCCATTCGGCTGGATCAGATCTCCTATTTCGTCAGCCGCGACGCAATGAATATCGTCGGCCTCTCCCAGGAGCGGCTGAAGGCGCTGATTGACGGTGGATTTATAAAGGACTATGGAGATATCTACCATCTCGGCACACACCGCGAGGAGCTGATGGGGCTGGAGCGTTTCGGGAAGGACAGCGTAGACGGCCTTCTCTCCGCAATTGAAGAGAGCCGGAACTGCCGGATGAGCAACGTGCTTACAGCCATCGGGATTCCGAATATTGGGAAAAACAACGCGAAGATTCTCGCCGCTCGGTGCTTCGGGCATGGAAATCCCCTGGAATATTTCCTGCAGCTGGCGGAGGAAAACTTCGACTGGACCGTGCTGGAGGGCTTCGGCGGCGTAATCAGCGCCGCAATCAACACCTACGTCACGGAGAATGACGGGCGCATCCGCCCGCTCCTATCCGAGCTGAACATTGCGGATGAAGCAGCCGCAGGCAGCGGTTCCCTGCCCCTGGAGGGCAAAACCTTCTGCATCACGGGAAAACTCCTGCATTTCGCGAACCGGGATGCTCTTGTGGCGGAAATTGAGCGTCTCGGCGGGAAAGCTGTCAGCAGCGTCAGCGCCAAAACCAACTATCTGATTACAAACGACACCGACTCCGGCAGCAGCAAAAATCAGAAGGCACTGAAATTCGGCACAAAAATTCTATCCGAAGCGGATTTTCTGGCCCTGTGCCAGGAGTGAATGAGCGATGAAAGCAAAGCGAATTGCCCTTCTGGGGCTCCTGACCGCAATTGCGCTGACCATTTTCCTGATTGAAGCGCAGATCCCCGCCGTAATCCCGATCCCCGGGGTGAAGCTTGGACTGGCCAATATCGTTACCGTGTTCGCGGTATTCGTGCTCGGGCCGGGGGATGCCGCCGCCATGCTTGCCTGCCGCATCTTCCTGGGGGCTGTATTTGCCGGAAACTTCAGCACCATCCTCTACTCTGCCGCGGGAGGCACCTGTGCCATTCTAACTACGATTTTTCTGAGGAAGGTGCTCACCATGCACCAGATCTGGATTGCGGGCTGCCTCGGCGCCATTGCGCACTCCATCGGGCAGATGGCTGCGGCGCTTCTCATCACCCGGACGCCGGCGCTTCTGATTTACCTGCCGATTCTGATCGCCGTCAGCATTTTTACCGGGCTGTTTACCGGCCTTTGCGCACAATTTCTTATCAATCGCGGAGAAAAGCTATGGAAAACTATTTTCAAATGAATCTTACGGAGCAGCAGATCCACGCCATTTCGAACCTGGGCCTTGCGCATATCGGCGACGGCGTGTGGGAGCTGCTGTGCCGCAGCTACCTGTGCGCCCATGGAGAAAAAACCGTGGGAAAGCTTCACCGCGACACCGTCTCTCTGGTCAACGCGCCGGTGCAGGCGGCATATGCGGAAAAGCTGCTTCCCATTCTCTCGGAACGGGAGCTTTCCTACTACCGAAGGGGGAAAAATGCCCACGTCCACGCCGCACCGAAGGGCGCGACCCCTGCGCAGTACGCAAAGGCGACGGGGCTGGAGGCCCTCTTTGGGGCGCTCTTTCTGGCAGGGGAAACCGGGCGCCTGAACGAGCTGTTTCAGATCGCCATAAAAGAAGATCATGCTGACCTATGAGCTGAAAAAGGAGCCGGGGGTCCCGCTGTACGAGGCGCTGTACCGCTGCATCCGGCAGGATATCCTGAGCGGGGTTTTGATGCCCGGAGAGAAGCTTCCCTCAAAGCGGGCGCTGGCGGAGCACCTGAAAATCGGGAAGATCACCGTTGAGGGGGCCTATGCAGAGCTTCTTTCTGAGGGGTATATCCGTTCACAGGAAAAAATTGGCTACTTCGTTGAGGCGATTGAGCATCCGTCGATGACGCCTGCACCGCCGGAGAAATCAGGCGCTTTGAAAGCCGACGACACGCTGCTTGACCTGACGACCAACGGTACCGGCCACTTCCCCTTCTCCGTATGGAGCAGGCTCCAGCGCACGGTCATGCTGGACTACGGACGCAAGCTGCTGCTTCCTATGCCAAACCGCGGCGTCCCGGAGCTGCGGCAGGCAATTGCCGCCCATTTAAGTGCCTTCCGCGCAATGCATGTCGACCCGGAGTGCATTCTGGTGGGAGCCGGGACGGATTTCCTGTATAATCTGCTGATCCAGCTGCTTGGGAAAGAGCAGGTCTATGCCGTGGAAGAGCCGGGCTACGGAAAAATCCGGAAAATTTATGCCGCCGGAGGCGTAAGATGCATCAGTGCGCACCTCGATTCCCAGGGCGTCATAGCGGAGGATCTGCAGGGCGCAAGTGTGCTGCACATTTCCCCCTCACATCACTATCCCACCGGCATTGTCACCCCCTTAAGCCGTCGGCAGGAGCTCCTGAGCTGGGCCGGGACGAAAAACTGGATCATTGAAGACGACTACGACTGCGAGTTTCGATTCGCGCGGCACCCTCTCCCCGCAATGCAGAGCATGAATCCGGAGCGGGTAATTTATATCAATTCCTTTTCCAAAAGCCTCGCGCCCTCTATCCGCATCAGCTATATGGTGCTCCCCCCGGAGCTGATGGCACAATTTCAGGAAAAGCTGGGCTTCTACGGCTGCACAGTGCCAAGCTTCGAGCAATACACTCTTGCTCTATTTCTCCGCGGCGGCTATTTTGAGAAGCATATCAACCGCATGCGGCGGTTTTACAGGGAACGGCGCAATCGGGTAATTGATGCACTTTCCGGCTGCGCGGCACGGGAAAAGCTGTCCATATTCGAGCAGGACGCGGGACTGCATTTTCTGCTGCATGTGGATACCGACCTTTCGGACAAAGCCCTTGTTTCCCTGCTGCAGCGCATCGGCATCCGGGTGCAGGCACTCAGCAGCTTTTATCATGACACCTTCCCGGGGGACAGGCACAGCCTGGTTATCAACTATTCCGGTATGGACGATGCAAACCTGGAAACCGCCGTTGCCCGGCTGAATGCCCTTTGGCAGCACTGCTGTGAAGATTCGCAGCAGCAGGAAATTTCCCGGACACTTGCCGACACCGGTACGCCTTATTCCCGCTGATTTTCCCTTGGGCGACACCGCTGGGTTTGTCTGCGGCCTTCACCGGATCTCTTGCCTCATGATGCGGAATTGCCCTTGAATTTCCGCCTGTTTCCTCTTATAATGACTTTAACAAGGAGGTGCTGCACATGAATAACCCCAGCCGGGCTGCTTTTCGCGGCTGTCTGCTTGGCATGGCTGTCGGCGACGCCATGGGATATCCGGTAGACTCTCTGGGCCTTCAGGATATCCGCAAAAATTACGGGCCAAACGGCCTGCTTGGCTATGACCTGAATAACGGATACGCAGATGTGACCTCCTACACCCAATTGGGCGCGTTTACGTGCAATGGTCTCCTGATTGCCCTGACCCGCGGACAGATGATGGGAAAAATGGCGCCCCTTGTAAAATATGTGGGGCTTTCCAGCCGGGAATGGGTTATCTCGCAGCGCCCCTGGGGGAAACGGGAGCGCACCTTCTGCTGGCTGCTTCACCGGCCGGACATCTGCCGGCACGCCTGCATGGATACCAGAATGATGGACACCCTCAGCCGCGATACCCTCGGCACACCGGAGACGCCTTTGAATCACCTCATCACTCCCGGAAGTCTGACCACAGCAATCGGCGCAGGACTGTTTTATCACCCGGACCGCATGCAGCCCCAGGAGCTGACGCGTCTGGGAGCGGAAACCGTCGCGCTGACCCATGGTGGGCCTCTTGCCTTTTTATCCGGTGCGGCGCTGGCTTACATCATCGGCCGCTGCCTGTGGGAGCCCAAAATCTCTCTTAAAGATCTGGTATCTGCCACGGAGGAAGAAATTACCTCCCTGTTCCTCGGGCAGTATCCGCAGCCCTGCGGCGAACTGACTGTGCTTCTGAGGGCAGCCGCCGCCCTCTCAACCAACGTAGACCTTACCCCATGGGACGCAATGGAGCAGCTCCGCTGCGAAAACGCGGCGCAGGTGCTGGCTGGTGCCATCTACGCATGTATGGCCGGCGGCGAGGAATTCGACTCCTCCATGATCATTGCCGTCAATCATTCCGGCCGGAGCTGCGCAGTCGGCGCAATTACAGGGGCGATTTTAGGCCTGCGGCAGGGTGAAATCGCACTGCCGGAATTTTACACGGAATGCCTGGAGCCCGCCGATACCCTGCGGGAGCTTGCGGATGATATGCACAGCGGATGCCCGATGGTACAGGGCAATCGCCTCTTTGACGCCGACTGGGATCACAAGTACATTCACGGCGGAAGCTAAGGCAAAACCGGACAAAGCGTACATGAAGATGTACATGCTTTGTCCGGTTTTCTGTTTTTTCAGTGCGATTCAGCTGTTCTCGGGGATTCCCTGAATATTCTTCTCTTCGCCGGTCTCTCCCACAACCCGGAATTTATCCAGAGGCACACTGCGGTAGTACAGCAGCGTCAAAACGGAGCAGAGCATCCATCCGGCGGGATAACCAAGCATGACCGGCAGCAGCGCACCGGGGAAGATCCTGCTGACCGCGAACATATATATCTGGCGGAATACAACAAAGCTCGACAGCATGATCACCATCGGCGCGGCAGAATTTCCTGCCCCGCGCAGGGTGCCGGAGTACACCTGATTGACGCAGGTGGTCAGGTAGAAGGGGGTGATCACGCGGATTGCCTGGGTTCCGTAGGCGACAACCGCCTCTTTTGCGTTAAAGAACTTCACAAGCTGCGGCGCAAAGATCAGCACCGGCAGCATAAGCGCCAATGTGGATATTTCTGCCATAATGAACGCGCATCTGGCGCCCTTCTTGGCCCGGTCAACCTTGCCCATGCCCAGATTCTGCCCGACAAAGGTCGTTGCCGCGAGGCCGATAGACTGCATCGGCAGGAACATGACCATGTCGATCTTGCTGTAGGTTGTCCAGCCCGCCATGAAGTCCGCTCCGAAGGCGTTGATATAGGACTGGATAAACACATTGGAGAAGGAGGTAATCGCCATCTGCACGGCGGCAGGAATGCCGACTTTAAAAATCTTCTCCAGAATCTTCCAGTCGATTCGCAGCTCTCTGATGCGCACCTGAATGCAGCCGCTTTCGCGCACCAGCACCAAAAGCACCAGCACAGCCGAAACTGCCTGGGCGATGATGGTTGCCCAGGCAACGCCCGCGACACCCATATTCAGCTTCAGCACGAAATAGATGTCCAGCACCGTATTGACGACCGCGCAGACCACCAGGAAATAAAAGGGCCGGTTGGAGTCGCCGACGGCGCGCAGAATGCCGGAGCCCATATTATACAGCATAAGGCCCATCAGGCCGGAAAAATAAATCTGCAGGTAGGTTGTCGCCTCCGGGATCACTTCCTCAGGTGTCTGCATCAGGTCAAGCATAAAAGGGACCATCGCAATGCCCAGTATCGTAAAGGCAACGCCCATGATCAGCGTCAGTACCAGGGCGGTATGCATCGTCTTTTTTACACTGTCAAAGGATTTCGCGCCGTAGTACTGTGAAATAACCACGCCCGCGCCGCTGGCCAGCCCGGCAAAAAAGCCGATCAACGTATTGATAATCGGCCCCACCGTGCCAACGGCGGAATACGCCTCGTTGCTGACGAAGTTGCCGACCACCCAGGTATCTACCATATTGTACATCTGCTGAAACAGGTTGCCCAGCATCAACGGCAAGGCAAATTTCAGCAGCAGGGGCAATATACTGCCCTGCGACATATCCACATCCGCGCGTTTATTCTTTCCTCTGATCACCTTATACCCAATTCCCTTCTCTTTCATTCTCTCAATTCGCTGACTGACGTATAGTATAGCATGCTTCAATTTATGATTTCAATAGGCAGTTTTTTACTGCCGCCCTCAGAAAAATCCCCGGGGCAGGCGCATCATGCACCTGTCTCGGGGATTTGAAAGCCCTGAAAATTATTCTCTGCGCAAGGCCTCAATCGGATTGAGGTTTGCTGCCTTGGTTGCGGGAAGCAGGCCGAATACCACGCCGATCAGCGTGGAGAAAGCCACACTCACAACGATGGCCGGGACGCTGATGGCAACGGGTATCTGCATCATCTTGGATATCAGCTCCGAAAGGCCGATTCCGGTCGCCACGCCGATCACGCCGCCGAGGCTGGTGAGCACCGCCGCCTCTGTCAGGAACTGCATGGCAATTCTGCGCTTCTTGGCACCGATTGCCTTCTTCAGTCCGATTTCCGACGTGCGCTCCGTAACGGACACCAGCATGATGTTCATAACGCCAATGCCGCCGACCAGGAGGGAAATGCTTGCAATCCAGATAAGCTGGGTATTGGTGGAGGCACTCATCTTCTGCAGCTGCTGCGCCTGCTCCAGCATATCCTGGCTGCGGTAATCAAAGCCCGTGTCAGAGCCGATAATCTGGCTCTCCGTCAGCAGATCCGCCGCCTTTTTCCCCACTGTCGTCATTTCATCGGTGCTTGCCACCTTGATTGCCACATTCTGGGGCTCATCAAAGCGGAAGCCGATGGGCCAGGTGCTGTCCGGAATATAGATGCTGCCGGAGGAGCTTCCCACATAGGTATCATAATCCGACATGGAGTTAATTGTCGGGGAAAATTCCTCTGACTGGGCCGCAACGCCGATGATGGTGTAGGCGTCCCCCGCAATCTCAATGGTGCCGCCCACCGGATTGCTTGCAAGAGACAGGGCGGAGACCGCGTCCGCATCTACAATGGCAACCTTGCGGTAGTTATCGTAATCGGACTGGGTAAATCCCCGGCCGATTTTGATCTGGTAGCCGTAAACAGCAAGATAGTTTTTATCAATTCCGTAAACACCGCCGGTGTACTGCGTATCCTGATAATAAACATTCTGGGCATAGCTGCGGGAGTAGTAAAGCGATACCTTCTGGGCGCCGTCCAGCTGCTCCAGCTGCTCACGGGTCTCATCGGTGATCGTGCGCACACATGCAGGGGTCTCACTCCAGGACAGATCGAAGGCGTATCCGTTCTGATACAGCTGAATGGATACGACATTGTTCCCCGCGCCGATCAGATTCTCCTTAATCTGCTCGTTGGTTCCCTTGATGGTGGAAACGATGGTGATAATTGCGGCAATTCCGATGATAATGCCAAGCATGGTGAGCATACTGCGCATCTTATGCCCCCAAATGCCCTGAAAGGCAAGTCGAACATTTTCAAACATTGCGCTTTCCTCCGTTAAGCATACATATCGGTGTAGTCTCCCTCTTGCGTAGGAGCACCAACCTTTACCGTCTTGCCGTAGGGGAAGGCGATATAGTCGTCTTCCTCAAGTCCATCCAGGATTTCCAGATAATATCCGCTGAGGGTCCTTCCGACAGTGACAACATGCTTTTCCAGCAGACCGCTTTCTCCCCGGACATACACATAGCTGCTGCCCTCATCTGTGCGCACAAAGGCCTTATTCATGTAAAGGCCGGACTGCTCCGCCGCGCTGTATGTCACGCTGACATAGTTGCCTGCCTGCAGATTCGCGCTCTCGTCCACGAATACACGGAAGGAATAGGTGGTGTTGTTGGGGTTGCCGTAGCTGCTTCCGCCGTCGTTTGTCGGCACATCACCAATGGATGCGATGGTGCCGGTATAGGATGCACCGGAATTCCAGTCGCTTACGGTAACCTCCTGTCCGATTACAAGGCTCTCCCGGGCAAGCTCCCCGACGGATGCCTCAACATAGTAGCCGCCGCCGCTGGAAACCTTGATCAGGGGCTGGGTCTTCAGCTTTGCCTCCTCCTCGGTAAGGACGGAGATAACCTTTCCGTCCTGCTCCGCGTAGACATTGCCGTCGGTGAGCTCCTTCTGCATGAGCTTCAGCTCTGCCTGTGCCAGCTTCAGCTTCAGCTCCAGGTCCTTGATCTTTTCCTGCTGCTCCTGCTTCATCTTCTGAAGCTCACTGTAGGTATAGCCGCTGCCGTACCAGTCCGTCTCCGGTTCCGTCTCCTCCGGCTCTGTTTCCTCTGTGGGGTCTGTCGGTTCCGTGGGCTTTTCTTCCTCGCGGACGCTGAAGTCCTCAACGTTGGAGGCATCAAAGAAGGAGATACTGCCGTCAGAATACACATGCACGCCCAGCCAGATGATTTTATCGCTCTTCAGATAATTTCCCTCGGTGACCTTGAAGATCACATAATAGGGATAGCATTCCTTTTCATTATCGTCTTTTTTCTCGGCATCCGTGGGCTCCGTCGGGTCATCCGGAGCGGATGCATCGGTCGGATCAACCGGATTGGTCGCCTCTGTCGGCTGGGTTTCCGGCGCGGCAGCGGGTGCCTCTGTCTCTTCCGTCGGCGTAAACTCCGACAGGAGGGTCGCAAACACAATCGCGCCCTGTCTGCCCGTCAGGTTTTCAGCAGCCTGGGTCGCCGCCTCCTCAGAGGCAGGCTGTGTCTCCGGGGCAGCTGTAGGAGCCGGGTCGGTCTGTGCCGGCTGGGTTTCCGGTGCGGCGGTGGGCTGGGTTTCAGGCTGCCCGGTCACTTCCGTCGGATTTGTATCCGATGTCGGGTCAGCCGCCCCTGTCGGCTCTGACGCTCCGGTGGGGTCTGTTGATTCCGTGGGATCCGTCGACTCTGTCGGATCTGTTGACTCCGTGGGATCCGTGGGCTCCGGCTCTTCCTCTGTCAGTTCCCCGATCGTCTCCTGCAAAAATTTCTGTGTAATCACCTTGCCGGAGGGAATCCAGCAGATGAAGGCAGTGTCCTGCGTTCTCCCGCTTCCGTTCCAGAAAAGCTCATATTCCGTCGTAAGCTGGCGGCCCATATCCGGTTCCGTTGGATCCGTCGGCTCTGTCGGTTCTGTCTCCGGCTCCGTCGGCGGGTTTCCCATAGGGGCCAGCCATCCGATGCGCTGCAGTTCCTTCTCCGCTTCCTCAATATCCAGCTGATGCTGCTGAATTTCCACTTCCTTGCGCTCCAGCTCCAGCTGAGAAAGCGTGGTATCGAAGCTCATCAGCAGATCTCCCTGCTTTACCTCCTGCCCCTGGGTCACTGCGATCTCAGAAACAGTCTGCGTGTCGGATAAGTACACCGTCTGGATCTTATCAGTAGAAACCGGGCCATAGCTTTCCTGGGAATCGCCCCAATATTCCGTAATGCCGACGTAATTAAACGGGTAAACCTTTACGGCGGCAGCATGGGTGCTGCTGTAATACTTCCACCCGAAGAAGCCGCCGACACCGGCCAGCGCAATCACTACAAGGATCAGCAGCGTTCTTTTAAGCTTTCGCATTTTCCGGTTCCTCCTCCTTGATTTGCAGTTCTCCATCCAGTATGTGATAGATCTGGTTGGCACACTGAGCAATTCTCAGCTCGTGGGTAATCATAATGATGGTCATTCCCTCGCCGCTCAGGCCGCGGAAAATTTCCATGACCTGTGTGCCGGCCTTTGAGTCCAGCGCACCGGTGGGTTCGTCCGCCAGAAGAAGCGTCGGTCTGGTGACGATGGCCCGGGCAATGGCCACTCTCTGGCACTGGCCGCCGGAGAGCTGATTCGGCAGGAAATGAATTCGTTCACCCAATCCGACGGAATTCAGCGCTTCTACCGCTCTTGCACGGCGCTCCTTCAGGGGGACACCGGCATACAGCAGCGGCAGGGCCACGTTATCCACCGCATCCAGCTTCGGCATCAGATGGAAGCCCTGAAAGACAAAGCCGATATATTTATTCCGGATGTCCGCAAGGGCATTGTCGTTGCAGCTGTGCAGGTCGATTCCGTTGAGCTCATATGTTCCGGATGTCGGCACATCCAGGCAGCCGATGATATTCATCAGTGTGGTCTTCCCGGAACCGGAGGGACCCATAATGGCAAGGTAATCCCCCTGCTCCACTGTCAGGTTAATATGCTTCAGCACCTGCACAGACTGCTTGCCCTGCAGATAGTCCTTGCAGATATCCGTAAGCTTCAGGATGGTATTCGGCATTATGATTCCCCCTGCTCGGTCTTTGTGGTAGGAGCACCCTCCACGCAGGTTGACTCATCCGGACATGCAACGTAATCTGTCTCACTGAGGCCGGAAAGGATTTCATATACATCCGCTGCGGCGTCATACTGCCCCAGCTCTACCGTACGCTTTTCCAGCTTTCCCTGGCCGTTATCCGCCCAGACATAGGTATTTCCCTCATCGTCAAAGCAGATAAAAGCAGATCCGATTGTAACGCCGGTCAGGGTTTCGCCCGTCTCCTGCTCCACTGAGAGATATACATGCTGCCCCAGGAGCATTCCGTCACTGCTGTCCAGTTCTACATAAAACGGATACTTGGAGGAGCTGTTTGATTCATCGGAATATCCGTAGCTGCTTGTGCTCTGCACGGGATTTTCATAATCGACCAGTGTCACCGTGCCGGTCCATGTCTGGCCTGCATCCGTGCGGGACTCCACAAGGATACGGTCCCCTTCCATTACGGAGCCACGCTGCAGCTCGTTAATGGTGCCCTTCACGCGGTATGTGCCCGTCTGCTGAATCACAATATAGGCCTTTGCATTGCCGGAGCTGTCTGCGGATTCATCCCCCAGGGAGGTAATTCTGCCGTCTACCGGGGAGGTTACAACAGCATTCTCCAGGAGGTATTCTGATTTCGTTACCTCAGACTGCTTTGTTTTCAGCTTGATTTCAGCCTCCTTCAGATCCAGCTGTGCTGTCTGAATCTGGAGGGTGTATTTCAGCTTATCTGAAGAGGAATAGGTGCGGTCGCGGTCCTTTTCCAGCTGGGCCACCTGCTCGGTGTAGCTCTCAATGGAGGACTGCAGCTGCTCCGCCTCCAGGCGCTGCTTATCCAGCGTCAGCTGAAGCTGCTCGGTATCATAGGAAAAAAGCTCCTGCCCGGCAACTACATCGTCACCCTGCTTGACATACACCTCTTCAATTACCTTTTCGCTGTCCCGCTTGATCTCCGTGGTGCTCTCGGAAACAACGATGCCGGTAAAGCGGTCGCCGGAGGCAATACCGCCCATTGCGGATAAATCCGATACCTTCTGTACAAAAACATGCGCCGCACTTTGGCCGCAGGCTGTCAGGCAAAGGAGCATACAGCCGGCCAAAATCCATGTCATTATTTTTTTCATGCATAGTCCTCCATACAAAGCCATTTTTGACCGCTACATGATAATCTATCGCCAGAGAAAAATCAATATATATGCTGCTTAAGGTTTTTTTAATTCGGACACAAAAAAGCCCGCACAGAGCACAAAGCTTCTGTACGGGACGATTGCGCCGCTCCGGCAGCGCCGCATTATGGGGCGGGATGCATTTACAATACCTTTGATAAGAAATCCTGCAGGCGCGGGTGTGTCGGGTGGTCAAAAAGCTGCGCAGGCGGAGCCTGCTCCAGAATATTTCCCTCTGCCATAAAGAGCACCCGGTCGGATACCTCGCGCGCAAAGCGCATCTCATGGGTGACAATCACGCTGGTCATGCCGGTGGACACCAGCCCCTTTATGACATCCAGCACCTCGCCAACCATCTCCGGGTCCAGAGCGGAGGTAGGCTCATCAAAGAGCATGACATCCGGCTCCATGGCCAGCGCACGCACAATGGCAAGCCGCTGCTTCTGTCCGCCGGAGAGTCTGCCGGGCATTTCGGCAAATTTTTCCAGCAGTCCGACCCGGGCAAGCAGCTCCCGGGCCATGTCCTCTGCTTCCGCTTTCGTCTTGCGTCCCAGGAGGACCGGCGCCATTGTAATATTCTCCGCCACCGTCAGGTGCGGGAAAACATTAAAATGCTGGAATACCATGCCCATCTTCTGGCGGTGCACATCGATATCCACATGCTTTCCGGTAATTTCCTTGCCTTCGAAATAAATCTGCCCTTTTTCCGGCTTCTCCAGCAGATTCAGGCAGCGCAGGAAGGTGCTCTTTCCGCCGCCGGATGGCCCGATGATGGAGACGACCTCCCCTTTTTCAATTGTCTCGCTGACACCCTTTAAAACCTGCAGGCTGCCAAAGCTTTTATGCAGGTCAACTGTCTTGATCATTTCCATGTTAATACGATGCCCCTTCAAAGAGAAGTTACAGAACCTTGTTGAGGAAATCCTGCAGGCGCGGATTCTGCGGAGATCCGAAAATCTGCTGGGGCGTACCCTCCTCCAGCAGCTTCCCGCCTGCCATGAAGAGCACCCGGTTGCCGACCTCCCGGGCGAATCCCATCTCATGGGTCACCACTGCCATGGTCATGCCGTCGGCTGCAAGCTCCCGCATAACCTCCAGCACCTCACCGACCATTTCCGGGTCCAGAGCAGAGGTAGGCTCATCAAAGAGCATGACCTCCGGCTCCATCATCAGCGCACGCACAATGGCAACGCGCTGCTTCTGCCCTCCGGAAAGCTGAATGGGGTAGGCATCCGCCCGGTCCTCCAGACCGACCCGTTTCAGCAGTGCAATCGCTTTCTGCTCCGCTGCGTCCTTATCCATGTGCTTTACATGGATGGGGGCGATGGTCATATTCTGCAGGATGGTCTTGTGGGGGAAGAGGTTAAAATGCTGGAACACCATGCCCATTTTCTGGCGGAGCAGATTAATGTCCACCCTGACTTTTCTTCCGTTTGCATCCTGCATGTATTTCTGCGTGATATCCACTCCGTGGAAAAGGATATGCCCCTCTGTCGGCACCTCCAGCAGGTTCATGCTGCGAAGCATGGTGCTTTTTCCGGAGCCTGACGGGCCGATGATCGCCACGACATCACCGCGGTTGATGTCCACGGATACCCCGTCAAGGGCCTTGATGGTGCCGTGCTTATAGTACTTCTTTACATCCTGAAGCTGAATCAGCTTATCTTCTGTCGCCACGGCTCATCTTCCTTTCAAAATACGCGATAATCTTGCTGGTGGGATAGGTCATGCAGAAGTAAACCACTGCCGCGATGATCAGCGGCTCCCCAATGGAGAAGGTTGCCGCTTTAATGGAATTCACGCCGTACATGATCTCCTGCACGCCAATGGTGTAGCAAATGGAGGATTCCTTAATAATGGTTACGAACTCGTTGCCGATGGCAGGCAGGATGTTTTTGATTGCCTGGGGAAGCACGATCAGCTTCATATTCTGCCAGGGCGTCATGCCAAGGCTGCGGGCCGCCTCGGTCTGGCCGATGTCAATGCTCTGAATGCCTGAGCGGATGATTTCGCTCAGGTATGCACCGGAATTGAAGGACAGGGCAATCACGCCGGGCAGGAAACGCTCAAATCGAATGAACCCAAACAGCTTATACCGGGGCAGCGAAAGCCCGGACAGGAGAACATTATAAACAATAAACAGCTGCACCAGCATAGGGGTGGCGCGGATGATTTCCACATATGCGGTTGCGAGAAATTTAATGGGCTTTATGTTGCTCATGCGGCAAATTGCAAGGATCAGAGCTAAAATAAAGCCGAAAATCACCGTAAGCGCAGACAGGCAAAGGGTGCAGATCATCCCCTGCTCTATCAGGTCAATATATTGAAAGGCCTTTTCGAAACCGCTTGCAGATATCATGACATTCTCTCCTTTTTCCGGGGCAGCAGTGCCCGAAAATACGCAGCTTTGCCGGGGAAGCTCTGAATAAATTGACGTTCGATATTCAATCTATTCAGAGATTTCTCTGTAAACACCAAGACGGGGTTGCCTCACCGCCGTGGGACAACCCCTTCCGGAATTGATCTTTTCGGGAATTACTCTTCGCTGTCAAGCAGGCCTTCCAGGATATCGCCGCCGGCAAGTTCGTTTGCCTCGGCTACAAACTGGTTCATGCTGCCGTCCTCCAGTGCCGCCGCAATGGCCTCATTTACACCGGCCAGCAGAGCCTCATTGCCCTTGGACACGCCGACAACGGAGCCGGACTGCTCATAGGGAACATCCAGCAGGACGACCAGCTCGGGATAGTTCTTCGCGTATGCTTCGGCAACCGGCGTCTCAATGTAAGCGCCGTCCAGATGGCCTGCCAGGAGGTCCGCAATGATGTCGGTCACCTTCGCCATCTCAACGATGTCGGCATCCGGGGAATTGGTCTTGGCCAGGTCAACCTGAATGGAGCCAAGCTGCGCGCCGATCTGGTACTCTGCCTTGTTGGTGTCCTCCAGAGTCTTAAACAATTCCGCCTTGTCCTTTACGGTTACGAATGCCTGACTGCTGGTGTAGTAGATATCGGAAAAATCCATCTTGTCTTCGCGCTCAGGGTCGGGAGAGTAGCCTGCCAAAGAGATATCCACATTCTTGGATGCCAGCTCCATCAGCGTGCCGTCAAAATCCATGGGGATGACCTCCAGCTCCAGGCCCAGATAATCGGCGATGTACTGCGCCAGCGCCATATCGAAGCCTGCGAGGGTCGCATTGCCTTCCTCATCAAGGGCGTAGAACTCATACGGGGCGAAATCCGGGCTGGTGGCTACTGTAAGCACACCGGGGGTAACGGTGGTGATTTCTGCCTTTTCTTCTTCCGCGCTGCCAATCACAAACATGCTCGCCAGCATGGTAATTGCCAGCACAAGAGCGATCAATTTTTTCATTGTCTTTTTCTCCTTTTTTGAAACATTCAGATGGCGTGATTATATCGCGTATAATATTCATTGTCAACTGTATTCTCATACAAGTTTTGGTCAAGTTCCGGCAATGGAGCTTGTATAAAGCGTTCCTGAATATTCATTTCCATTTGAATATGCAATAATTCCCATCATTTTATTATGCATAGCTATTCATATTATATGAATAATATTCAGATAACCGTGGAAACAGTCCTGCAGGGTACAGAGCCGCCGCAAATTTACGAAAAGGGCGCATACCATGTACCATTCAAGCCGTCATTTGACATTTCTCCGGAAAATATGTAAAATGTAAAAGTGAATAGAGAGGAGGCAGCCGCAAATGCTTGTTTATCTGGCGGTGATTGAGGGACCGGGGCAAAAAGCAAAATTTGAAATCGTCTATCACCAGTATAAGGGCCTCATGTACTACGTCGCCTTCCGTATCCTGAATAATGCCTCGGATGCCGAGGATGCCGTGCATGACGCATTCGTAAAAATCGCGGAAAATATGGAAAAAATTTCTGACCCGGTGTGTCCAAAAACGCAAAGCTACGTCGTTACCATTGTTGAAAACAAAGCAATTGACCTGTACCGGCACAAACAGCGCCGGGGGGCTCTGCCCCTGGAGGAGACGGAGGGCCTCTCCGTCAGCCCTCAGGAACCCTTGGGGTTGGCGGAGTGCATCACGAAATTGCCGCCTAACTACCGGCAGGTGATTTTGCTGAAATATTACCAGGGGTTCAGCTGCGCGGAGATTGCGTCACTGCTGGATATCACCCTGTCCTCCACCCAGAAGCTAGACCAGCGCGCAAAGGAAAAGCTGCGGCAGATTGCCGAAAAGGAGGGGATTCTATAATGGACGAGGAAACATTATCTCAGGCGGCCGCCCGGGCAGCGGAGCTGCTGAGCGATGCTCTGCCCAAGCCGGAAGACTGCGGCCATGAATTTTCTCCCCACTTCCGGCGCAGAATGCAGCGTCTGATGTTCCGGCAGCAGCATCCCATCCTCATGCGCGGCCTGCAAAGCGCCGCGGCAGTGCTCCTGACCATCACCGTCCTGTTTGGCTCTTTGCTGGCAGTCAGCACCAAGGCAAGAGAGTTTGTATCCGGGTGGGTGAAAACGCGCATTGAAACTATCTACCATTTTTATTACGAGGGCGATGCCGCGCAAACGGCTTCCACCGAATACATTCTGGGATGGATCCCGGATGGATATACATTAATCGACATATTTGAGCTTTCAAGTGAAAAATGGTACACATATGCGAACGAGGGCAGCAACTGGACTCTAACGTTCCTTTACTCCGCAGATTCCAGCGGAGCAGATATTTATATATTAAATGCTGACTGCACGCAGAAAGAAGCGACAGTCAATGGCTTACCGGCAACGCTTTATATCCCATCCAACGACGACTCCCCTGCCATCATTTGGGAGGACCGTGAAAAAGGTGTGTTCTTCCTCATCACCGCCCACGTCAGTGAGGATGTCCTCATCAAGATGGCTGAAAATATTGTTGCAAAAAAATAATTAAAAATTTTTCAATCAGGTGTCCAAAATTGACAGGCTCCATCGTTACTAAGGGTGAGCACACAAAGGAAGGAGCTGAATCCCATGAGAAAGGCATCAATTCTCTTGGCACTGTTGCTGCTTGTAGCAGTCTTCACAACGGCACAAGCAAGCTCTGCTCGTGTTCCTTTGGCTCGTCCAGTTCTTTCCTTCACCGGTACAACAGCCAACTGCACAACCTATGTAAACTCTGGCACTCTGGACGGCAGTATCTCGGCAACTATCCAGCTATGGCAAGGTTCCAGCTGCGTGGCAACCTGGTGCACTTCCGGCGTTGGCAGTTTGACCTACAGTGCCAGCAAAACTGTCCCAAGCGGTTTGCAGTACACATTGACCGTTGATGCAACCATAAACGGCAGCAGCAGTTCAAGAGTGAGTACAACTAAAACCTGTCCGTAATTCCCTATCAATCATCCACACATATGCGATTTATTTGAAGGGAGTATCCTTATGAGAAAAGTCATTTCGTTTGCAACGATGTTTGTGTTAGTATTATCCTTCTTTTTTTCCGGCGTATGCATCTGATTCAGGCCCAGTGCTCTCGTCCACTGTCTGTCCAAAATGCAATGTGCAGATGGCCTGTTATGCTTCTGAGCCTAATTCTTATGAATACCACTTCCAAATGCGCAATATAGACTGCCCTAACTCCGATGTTGAGACAGGTTCTCATTTGCATGTATATTTTTACAATCAGCACTATTATATTTGTTCATATTGTGGTTATTATGGCGTTATCCTTTCTTTCTCAAAGGAACGGTGTCAAATTTCCGGAATTTACGGTCATAAACTGCGGCCTGGCATACCGGCGATACTGTATTTCTCCTAAGTGAAAAATAACGGGCGCCGATTATTATCCCCCACATAATAGGCGACTGCTCTATCTTTGTGTAAGCCAGGAAAATAGCTCATTTTATAGTTGAGCAAATCGAAATTGGAGGAACGTATCATGAAAAAGGACTTATTCCGCCGCGCTTTTTTGCTGGTGCTGGCTGTGCTTATACTCACTGGCATCGCAATGCCGACAGCTCTGGCCGCGGAGGAACCCTGCACGCTTTGGCTGGTGACGGAAGAGAGTACAACTGACGGGATGAACGCTACGATTATCGCAGAAGCCGCGCAATTTGAGGAGGAAAATCCGAATATCGTCATCAAAATCGATATTCTCCCCAACCAGCAGGATGAGCGAGCGGAATATCTGGAAAATCTGCGTGAAAAAATGCGCAGTGGTGAAGGGCCTGACATTTTTATGCTGCCCACCCGAACTGTTCTTGCTCTTGACGGAATTACCTATCGCCGCATTGAAGCGCTTTTCCCTGATGTAGCCAATGAAATGGTATCCGGAACCTTCGCAGATATCAGTAGTTTCTATGACCGGGACACTGTATTGGATAAGGAAGCGCTGAATCAAAGTATCATGGATGCCGGTACACAGGATGGCGCACGCTATGTTCTGCCCCTGCGGTTCAGCGCACAGGTCATTTTTGCATTCGATGAAATGCTTGCAGACTCCAATATTTCCAAGGCATCACTGACGCGAAACATTGATGGCATAATGCAGATAGCACTGGATACCAAGAACAAAACGCTGGCCGCCTGTGCAGATGTATCCAATATGCCAACAGTTTTTTCAGGGTTTGCATCCGATAATATTCCTGCTCCGGATACCCAACAGGTAGCAAGCTATATGAAGCGTTACCAAGCCCTGCGGGCGATGCGGGGAGCAGATGAAATTGAGAGCAGCGGCCGATTTGATTATCTGACGTATCACAGCGAATCTTTCCAAGCGGCCTATAATGACCTGCTCTGTGATGGGCTCAATTTCTTGGCAGCATCAAAAGAGGCTGGTACGACCCTCCTTACATATCCGCAGCGTACCACCAGAGGGGACACCGTAGCCTATGTGGTATATTACGGTGCCGTGAGCAGCAGCTGTAAAGCACCCGAAACGGCTTACGAATTTTTGCGCAGATTCCTGATGGAAGATGCTGCGGGGGATAACGAGCAAACTTTGCTGTGCGGTGAGTGGACATTAAGCCCACTTGAAAACGGCTGGCCGGTACGAACAACTGGGTCTGTTGCAGCGCTGTGGGAGAAGGTTGCAAACACATTTTCTGATGGAAAATTAAAAGATGTACAGTTAAATGATACCGATTTTCTTGTTATGGAAACGAATTTTGACATTGTTTATTTCCCCGTGCGCAACAATGCGGCTGCATTGCTTTCACAGCTGAATGATGCAAATAACAACTATGCAGCCACGGATGTTGACATTGACGATCTTGCAAATGATTTAATCGCCAATCTTACAAAGAGCGAAAATCAATAGCAACAGTCTCCACAATGGATGCATCTCTGCAGAAGCCAAAACCTGTCCGTAATCCCCTATCAACCATCCACATACCATTTACTTGAAAGGAGCTTTCTTATGAAAAAACAGAACAACTTCCGTCGATTCATTTCCTTCCTCCTTTGTCTCGTGATGATTGTGTCCGTCTTCTCCATGTTCTCCTTTGCTGATGTTGCAGGAGAAAATACAGCATACTATTATGCTTGTTCTCTGTGCGGAGGTCGGGTAGATTGGCTTCCTCTTGGTACGGAGAATCATACGGAAATTCACACTTACATCATATACAATTCCGATGGTTCTACACAAACAGACTCTTGCACCATTACAACCAAAGTCGGCGGTGACTGTCTCGTGTGTTATGGTTGCGGAACTGTGTTGGCAGAAAATTCCTATGTCATAAGTGTTACACATAGTAAGTGCGGTGCATAATGTATCAGCACTAAATAGTGCGTTGGTATATCCTATGGTAAATTAAGACTAACATAAGGAGGCGTTTTTCGTGCTTTCTCTCTATCTTTGGCGCTCTTTTCGACGGCGGCCCATGCGGCATTTTGCTCTTTTCTGGGTGCTGATGTGCTCCTTCCTGCTGCCGCTGGTTGTCTCGGTATACCGGGACAGCCTGAT